>JALCCK010000067.1 GCA_022640795.1 Treponema sp. | reverse complement strand
GGGAAACCCGGGCCGTTCGGCAAGTATAAAGAACCGGTGACGGTAGAGATTATACAGTCCATAAATCCGACGCTGCCGATACCGGAAGGTGAGTCGACGACAGATAATTATTTTACCAGATTTATAAAAGAAGCAATGAATATCGACATTAAAGTAAAATGGCAGGCGTCTACGGCAAACTATAATCAGAAATTAAACCTTGCTATTGCATCGAACGATCTTCCTGATGTTATGGTTGTCGGTGAACAGGAATTTAAAAAACTGGTTAAGACGGATGCGATTGAAGATTTGACGCCGTACTATGAGCAGTATGCATCCGATATCATAAAGAAAAATATTGCTGCAACGGATGGTAAGTCTATGGCTTCTGCTTCTGTTGACGGTAAGATGTACGGATTGCCGAATGTCCGCGTAGAGGCAGACGGATACAATCTGATGTGGATTCGTCAGGACTGGCTGGATAAGCTGCATCTTCCGGCACCGAAAACCGTAGCGGAACTTGAAAACGTTGCAAAGGCCTTTGTGGATAACAAAATGGGTGGCAGTAAAACGATTGGAGTTTTAGGACCGACGGTAAACGGCCGGTTGTATAATGATTTCCTGTCACCTGTTAATAATCTGTGCAACCTTGACGGTGTTTTTCAGGCATACAAATCCTGGCCCGGATTCTGGATTACCGGTAAAGACAGTAAAGCGGTATACGGCTCTATAACGCCCGAAACGAAGAAGGCGTTAGGAGAGCTTCAGAAAATGTATAAACGCGGAATTCTGGATCAGGAACTTGGGGTCAGGAAAAGTGCGGATGAAGCATGGAAGAGCGGGCAGGCGGGTATTCTTTTTTCCCCCTGGTGGCATGGATATAATGTTTATCAGGCTTTGGCAAACGATCCGAGTATGGAATGGCGTGCGTATGCCGCTCCGGTAGCGGAAGACGGAAACTGGTACCCGAAACTGGGGAGCCCGACGGATTCGTACGTCGTCGTCCGTAAAGGGTATGCACATCCGGAAGCTGCCTTCCTGTTAAATAATTTTCTACGGCGTGATGAAGCCAAACTTGTACAGCAGACTCAGTTGGATCTGTCATATTATCCGGTTCGTGTGGTTATAACGTCTATTGATGAAAATTCTTTCTCTGTAAAGGTGCTCAGAAAGTACTTTAAAGGAGAAAAGCTGCCGGATTTTGATCCCATTAATTACAAATTACTGAATAACGATATTTCAAGTGCGAAAGAGATAAAAAAAGAACCCTATGATGATTTCAGTATAAAAACATGGAATACGTCAAACAAGAATTTTGGCAGATTGTATTCTCTGCTGGTTGGTTCCGGTTCTGTCGTTGATGCAGAAAACCAGGGGATTATGAATAAAGTATACAGCGTTATCTATTCACAGACGGAAACAATGGATCGAAAGTGGACAAATCTTAAAAAGAAAGAAGATGAAACTTTCCTGAAGATTATCATCGGGGAAGAACCTTTGGACGAGTTTGATACATTTGTCGAACAGTGGAAAGCAGAAGGCGGTGATGAAATAACAGCAGAGGTTCAGGAATCAATTCAAAAATAATCTTTTAAAAAATATCGCTAAACTATGGAAGAAAACCGCTCCTTAAATATGGTTTTCTTCCATGCAAAAAGGAGGCAGAAAAGTGAAACTTAAAGGAAACAGCGTCTTTAAGTCCTGGGCAGGAATTTACTGGATTATGATAATTCCCGCCCTCGTATGGATGTTCTTCATTAATATTGTGCCGATGTTCGGTATTGTTATGGCATTTCAGGATTTTAACCCCGGGAAGGGTTTTTTGCATTCCCGCTTTGTCGGTCTGGAGAACTTCAGATACATGCTGGAGATGAAAGATGTCGGACAGATTTTTATCAATACCATTGTAATAGCAGTGGGTAAACTGGTCCTGAATGTCGTCGTCCCGGTAATTTTTGCGCTGCTGCTGAATGAAGTAAAAAATTTGCTGTTTAAGAAGACTATACAGACTATCGTCTATCTTCCCCATTTTATCTCATGGGTCGTTATGGGTGGGATTTTACTGGACGTTTTCGGACTGTACGGACCGCTTAATGGGGTTCTGTCCTCTTTCGGAATAAAAAAGATTGCTTTTTTCAGAAGTTCGGATCTGTTCAGACCGCTGGTAATCGGAACCGATGTCTGGAAAGAATTCGGATTTAATGCGGTTATCTATCTTGCTGCATTAACGGGCATCAATCCGGCTTTATATGAAGCCGCTGCTATCGATGGGGCCGGGCACTGGAAACAGATGCTCTATATCACGCTGCCAAGTTTAAAACCTATTATCGTCCTGATGACGATTCTGGCACTGGGGAATATCCTTAACGCCGGATTTGACCAGATTTACAATCTTTATAACCAGGCGGTTTATTCTACCGGCGACATAATCGATACCTGGGTATACCGGGTGGGGTTAAATGATATGCAGTTTTCGCTTGCTACCGCCGTAGGACTTTTAAAGTCCGTTGTCGGATTTTTTCTGATCTCAGGTTCATATCTTATTGCCTATAAAAAGATGAACTACAGAATATTCTAAGGGAGATACATGTTTTATGGTAGAACGAAAGACTGTGGGTTCCACTTTTGTAAAGGTACTTCTTGTTGTCATACTGACCATATCAGCACTGAGCTGTCTGCTGCCACTTGTCTATAATCTTGCAGTATCGTTGAGTTCGAAAGCTGCTGCTGAAGCCGGACGTGTTTCATTCTGGCCGGTTGGTTTTACGACAAATGCCTATAAGGAAATAATGAAAGAGAAAAATTTTTTCATTTCCTTCTGGGTAACCGTAAAACGGGTTCTGCTTGCTGTCCTTGTTACGCTTACGGTACTGACGCTGGCTGCCTATCCGCTGGCAAAAAGCAGACTTGAGTTTGCACCCCGGAATGTCATACTGTGGATATTCATATTCTGCATGCTGTTTTCGGGTGGGACGATTCCGTGGTATATGGTGATGAAAAATTACGGTCTGATAAATAATGTGTTCGGACTGGCAATATGTGGTGGAATTCCTGTTTTCTATCTGATTCTGATGGTAAATTTTTTTCAGGGAATCCCGAAGGAATTGGAAGAAGCTGCGATGATAGACGGTGCGGGTCCCTGGTATATTCTGTTGAGAGTTGTCGTTCCGCTTTCAAAGCCGGTTATTGCAACGATTGCTCTTTTTACGATTGTCGGTCATTGGAACGAATTTTTTCAGGGGCTGGTTCTTTCGACAAGTGCCGATCATTATCCGCTGCAGACCTATATAAACCAGCTGGTCTTTCAAATGGATACGTCCCAGATGACCGCTGAACAGATCCGTCAGATGTCCATGATGTCAAACACGACGCTGAATGCTGCAAAAATATTCATATCGATGGTTCCGATTCTGTGCATTTATCCGTTCCTGCAAAAATACTTTGTAACCGGAATTACACTTGGCGGAGTGAAAGAATAACTATGAAAGAAATTGTTTTTCAAAATGATAAATATCATATGAACTGGCTGCGTGCCGATTTTGAATACGGTAAAGTTCGTTGTCCGTCTGTTCTGAAGTCTGCTGTTACGAACCGGTTCGACGGAGATTTTATCTTTACGGAGATAACGCTGACGAATACCGGCAGAAAACCCTACTTCTCTCATACCGGAGATATCGGTATCGCTTTTCCGCTTCAGGATACGTATGCCGACAGCGGAACATGTCTTACCCGCAGGTGTCATACTCATATTTTCTGCGGAGGAAACGTCAGTTATCTTATGGCGCTGCGTATGGGCGGTACGGCACCGCATCTTGGAATGGTTCTGACGGAAGGCAGCCTGTCCGATTACAGCATAGAGCGTGATACCGGACACATGAGTAACGATCGGGGATGTTTCTGGCTGCACCCGTCTCCGCTTGAATTCGATGCGGGTGAGACAAAGAAAATTTGCTGGACTATCTTTCCGCATCAGGGAAAGGACGATTTCCTGCAGCAGCTGAAAAAATTTCCGACCTATATACAGATAGAAGCACAGCGGTATGTATTGTTTCAGGGAGAAACCGAGGAGCTTAAAATTACACCGTGTTTTAAGACTGAATTTATTACCGTGGACGGCATAAAACTGCAGCCGGTAAACGGTCGGTATGTGGTGCAATTCCCGGCGGATACGTATGGAGAAAAACGGTTCGATATTTGCGCCGGCGAAGTTCATACCTGGTGTAAAGTTTTCGTGCAGAAACGTCCTGCCGAGCTGATAGCTTTGCGCTGCCGTTTTATCGCGCAGCATCAGCAGTATCACGGTCTTATTGCACCGCTTGAAGGCGCTTATCTCGGTTTTGACAACGAAGACGGAACGTTCGTCTATACTCCGGAAAATGACTATAACGGCGGCAGGGAACGGGTAGGGATGGGAATGCTGGTTGCAAAATATCTGCAGTGTAATCCCTCTGTACAGCCGGATCTGCTTGAAAAGAGCCTGCTGTGTTATGTGGCTTATGTGGAACGGGAACTTGTCGATGTCGATACCGGAACCGTTTGCAACGATATTGGTATGGATGACAGTTTCAAACGACTGTATAATCTTCCCTGGTTTGCCGCTTTTTTTTGTGAAGTATACCGGTTCACGAAGAATCCGGATTTTCTGCAGTATGCATGCCGTATTATAGAACGGTTTTACGAAGCAGGAGGTATTGATTTTTATCCTATAGAACTCCCGGTCGTTCTGCTGACCCGGTCACTGCTTTCTGCCGGTATGGACGGGGAAGCTCTCGCCATGAAGGAACTATTTATCCGGCATGCGGATCGAATCAGTGAGAGAGGACTCGACTATCCTTCGTCGGAAGTAAATTATGAGCAAAGCATCGTAGCTCCGGCTGCAGACGTGCTTTTTAAAGTATTTCTTATTACGGGAGCGGACGAATACCTGCAGGCCGGCAGACAGCAGCTGGCGGTGCTGGACTTGTTCAACGGATTCCAGCCGGATTATCATCTTTACGAAACTGCGGTCCGTCATTGGGATGGACACTGGTTCGGGAAACGGCGATTATATGGAGATACGTTTCCTCATTACTGGAGTGCGTTGACCGGAAATGTGTTTGAACTGTATGCCGAAATTACCGGTGAGGCATCCTACTTTAAACGGGCAGAGGATTCCCGGAGAGGCGTTTTACCGCTGTTTTTCCCGGACGGTACTGCGTCCTGCGCGTACGTGTTTCCGTTCAGTGTTAACGGTATACGGGCTTCTTTTTATGACCCGTATGCGAATGATCAGGACTGGGGACTGTATTTTTATCTCCGGGCCATGATGCAGCACGCAGCGTTAAAATGACCGTCCGAGGTATCTTGAACTGCGTCATGCACTGATCTTCATACCAGCGGGCAGTGTTCAGCCGTTTTTTTCCGATAACGTTTGTGCAATCTGCCTTCCGGTCGGTGTGGCGGCTATGCCGCCCTGTCCGGTTTCTTTCAGGGAAACATCCATTTTGTCGCCGGTCTGTCTGAGTGCGTCGATAACCTCGTCCGGCGGAATTTTGGGGACGATGCCGGCGAGTGCCATATCGGCACAGGAGCAGGCGTCAAGTGCGCCGATGACATTCCGTTTGACGCAGGGTATCTCGACCAGTCCGGCGACCGGATCGCAGACCAGTCCGAGCAGATTCTGGAGCGCAAACCCTGCCGCGTTTATAATTTGCTGCGGCGTTCCGCCGAACAGACTGACAAGTGCGCCTGCTGCCATTGCAGCTGCCGAACCGATTTCAGCCTGACAGCCGCCTTCAGCTCCCGAGATGGAGGCGCGGTTTGCTATGACCTGCCCGATTCCGGCTGCGGTAAACAGACTTTCGATGATTCTGCTTTCCGTAAATTTCTTTTCCCTGTACAGCGGTACAAGAACTGCCGGCAGTACGCCGCACGATCCCGCCGTCGGAGAAGCTACGATTCGTTTCATACAGGCATTCGATTCTCCCATCTGCAGCGCCTGTGCGATAACGGCGCCGGTGAACGATCCGCAGATTGAAGTGCCGCCCTTGAGATATGTTTCAAATTTTCCGCCGTCGCTTCCGGTCAGACCGCTTGCGGAAAAGAGATTCGCATCATAAGCATCCGCAGCCGAAAGCATGGCGGCCCACAGTGTCTGCATCTTTTTGAGTTCCTGCGCCTGCGACAGGCCGCTCTCGCGCTGTTCGTTTTCACAGACGACACGCCAGAACGGTTTTTCTTTTTTTTCACAGCAGGCTGTCAGTGATGCAAGCGAATCAAATGCCATTATCGGTTCCTCCGTTTACATAGGTGACTTTTATGACGCCGGGGAACTGTTCTATATTCGTAACGATAGACGGCGGGATACACTGATCCGTTTCAACTACCATAACTGCGTAGCCGCCGCGTTCGTTCCGATACAGCTGCATGGCAGCGATATTTATATGATTTGTATATAGCAGTCCGGTTACCAGAGAGACGTGTCCCGGTTCGTCGTAATTATGAACGATAAGTGCCGGCATTTCTCCGTTGAAATTGACTTCGATGCCGTCGATTTTGTTTATCATAATACGTCCGCCGCCGATGGAAGAGGCCTGCACGGTAATTTTTCTGCCGGTCAGACCTTTCAGACTGATAACAGCCGTGTTCGGATGTGCATCCGTCAGTTCAATCGTGGAAAAAGTAATTTTAAGGTTCTGTTGTGCCGCAATAGTAAGACTGTTCGGAATACTGTCGTCGTCCGGCTGCATACCGAGAAGTCCCGCCGTTATTGCGCGGTCCGTTCCGTGTCCGCGGTAGGTTGCCGCAAACGACCCGTAAAATCCGACTTCAGCATAAACAGGGGCTTCTTTTAAAAGCCGTCGCGCCATCAGACCGATGCGGACTGCTCCTGCCGTATGCGAACTCGACGGTCCGACCATAACCGGTCCGACAATATCAAAGATACTCATAGGATACCCTTCAGTATAACGATTATCACCGGATAAGAGCAATCCGCTGCAGCGGCTTTTGTGAGGTTCTGTTGACAATGACAGTCCCGCCTTGTATAAATAAAATATAACGAATGGGAGAATCCTTATGATCGAAACAGAAAAGCGGCGGAGTATCAGAAAATACCTGAATCGGAAGGTTGAAGAAGATAAAATAGCGGCTCTGCTGGAAAGTGCGCGGCTTGCACCGTCCGGAATGAATACACAGCCGTGGCATTTTATAATTATCGATGATAAGACCGTCATCACTGCTGTTTCCGCGGTTGCGCATGATCAGAAATGGCTTCGTTCCGCCCCACTGCTCATTGCCTGTGTTGCCGATATACAGGTACGGATAGCAGATTGTGAATCTCCTGACCTTCAGGAAGATACACCTTTTTTTGAATTGAAACAGGTGATTCGCGATACAGCGATAGCAGTCGAGCATATTGCACTGGAAGCTGTTCATCAGGGGTTGGGAACCTGCTGGGTCGCGTGGTTTTTACAGAATGATATTCGTCCTGTTCTCGGCATACCGAAGGATAAATTTCTCGTCGCCATTCTGGCAGCAGGATACCCTGACGAGAATCCTGCTCCGCGTCCCAGGAAAAAAATGGAAACTATCGTGCACCGGAACCGGTGGTAGATACTATTCTCTGTTGTTCATAGCCGGATACTGTTAAAAATATTCATAGAATACCTCTGGCAGACCGTTTGTTGCAGGATAGATGTATTCTGTTCTGTTTTATTCTTTTATAGTGACTGAAGAGACTGTCCTGCTCTTTTCGTTGGCTGTTCCTTTTTCAAAAAGTATTTTAAAGAGCCAGTGGGTAAAAGGTGCGGCGGCAAACATATTCCACAAGAATGCCATCGGAAAATTTTTGAAAAGAGTTCCTGTCCAGATAGCCGGCAGCTGTGACCACGGAGCTCCTGCAAGAATTATGTTGAACAGAATTGAGGCAACCATGCTCATTGTCGGGCACATGACGGCAACGGTACACGACTGCCGCATCAGACGATAGGTATACGGATTGCTTTTTTCGCCGGCAATACGTTTTTCCGCCATCTGTGCTCCGAGTCTGTTTCCCCACAGATTTGAAAAAATGAAAACAAAAATTCCCATATACGAGGCTTCTTTCAAAGCGCCCAGAAAAACTTTGTTTGTCATAGTACTGAATCCGCCGATATTCAGGTTATAACCGATTTTGATTGCAACGTTATAAATTTCCATGCCGTAAGCCATTGTGTACGACATAATAACCCCGAAAATAATTTTCTGAAATTTCGTTTTTGGCATTTCCGTGCTCCTTCTATAAATGAAATCTGAAAAAAAAAGCATAATCCATGTTTAATAGACTACGCCTTGTGAGGTTTATTTCTATAATATACGTACGATAGATATACTTTTATTTTTACTTGGATCAAGTATACCTTTTTGTCTTTTTTTTTTCAAAGGGATTTTTAGTTTTTTTTTGCAGTGTCATTCTTGGAACCATAGAAAAATCTGCGCAGGCTGATTACGAGTCTTCGTAAAATCAGTGATTCGGAATGCGGCATAGTTCCTGCCATAATGGAATCTGTGCCGATTCTGTCATTTTTGAAGGAAACTTTGATAAAGTATCGGCTGCTGTTTGAAAAATATAACATAAAGCTGTGCGTCCGGTGTATGCGTCGTTGAAGGGTGATATGCTGGAACTGATATTAGGTGACGAAGTGACCGGAGACTTACAATTTGCCGCCGATTTATGGAAGCCTGTCATGGTTCTATAACCGCCCGGAACAGAGATGCTTGCGGGCGGAAACTTGTTTTTTTACTGCCGGTTTCCCGGCGGAACCCAGAACCCGGAGCGCTCTGACAGCAGGATTGCGGCCGCAGGTCCCTGTCCGGAAGGGACTGCGCAAGTTGTGTTATGGGTACGTTCCTTCTTGCAAAAAAAAATGCTTTCTGGTATTACTTATCTACAGCGCGTGGCTTAACCGTGTAAATCCAACTGGTTAAGTCGCGCGTTTTTATTTTAAATGGAGGTAGAGTATGGCACAACGGACCAGACTCTGGACAGAAAAATTTATTTTTATCATTCTGATCAATTTTCTTGTATTCATGAACCACATCATGATACTCTCGACGTTTCCTTTTTATATTGAAAAAATAGGAGGTTCCACTGCACTTGCGGGTACTGCGGCATTTCTGTTTTCACTTGTTGCGGTTATATTCCGTCCATTTATTGGATGGATGCTCGACAATGGAAAAAGAAAAGCAATTCTTGCCGTCGGACTTTTCGGAATGGCACTTATGCCTGCCGGCTATTTTAGTGTTTCACTCATAGCTTTTGTTTTGCTGTTCAGAATGCTGCACGGAGCATCACTTGCCTGTTCGAATACGTCGACAGCTACGATTGCTTCGGATATCATACCGCGTTCCCGTTTTGCAGAAGGAATGGGGTATTTCGGTCTTGCTACAGCTCTTGCTACAGCCTGCGCCCCTGCCTTCGGGCTTTTGCTTATGAACAAATTCGGTTTTTCAGTACTTTTTTTCTGCTCGACCGGTGCAATTGCTGTTGCCGTTCTCCTTTTTCTCTTGCTTAAAACACCGCATCTGGAAATAAAAAAAACAAGATTGAATTTCAAGGCGTTGTTTGATGAGAATGCGATGCCTGCTTCTGCCATCACTGTTATTTTTATGTTGACGTTCGGTGCACTTGAAAATTTTCTTGCTAAATTTGCTTCTGAAAAGGATCTGCCGTCCGGTGGAATTTATTTTGCGGTAATGAGCATTATGCTTTTTGTGACAAGAATTTCCGCAGGCAAAATTGCCGACAGAAAAGGAGAGGGAGTATTCGTCTATTCCTGCAATGCCAGCATGTTAACTGCCCTTTTGCTGCTTGCAATTGTGTCGAATACGATAACTTTTATCATTTCAGCTATTCTTGCCGGATATGCATTCGGCGGACTTGAACCTGCATTACAGTCTATGGCCGTTCATAGTGCACCTCCTGAAAAACGGGGAAGCGCTAATTCGACTTTTCTTTGTGCATATGATATAGGAATCGGACTTGGCGGCGGTCTGGCCGGGTGGCTGATCTCCGGTACGGGATATTACAGTATGTGGGCTGTTCTTTCTGTTGCAAATATTTTATCCGTGATTCTTTATGTCGTATGGGGAAGGAATCATCCCTCGTCGTTTACATATGCAAAACGACGATAGCGAGCAGTTATATTGTGCGGAGCAGTTCCTGCGGGAGTATGGTTTTTGCAGCCGACTGACGGATATTCAACGGAAAGTCACTTGACAGTACAACAGCAGTATGGAACCGGAGCCGGCAACGGGATAGCTTCCTGCCTGCTCTGGGCAATCCATGCCAGTGTTTCAAAGAAACCTGCAATGACCATGACGGGAATCCAGTCAGTGAGATACTGCAGCCGGGGTGTTATGCCGTGTTTCCACAGCAGCCATGAAATTATGGTTCCTGCCAGCACACATATTCCCCATGAGGTGGACATCCATGGTTTTTCAATCGGAAGATTGTCTTCCGTTTTGAGCGTATGTCTGATCTGATCGATATCCTTTATGTACTGATCCAGCTCTTTTTCAGATGCTTCATGCATGAGAATCCTTCGTGTGTTACTTTGCAATACAGTTTTACTTTGTAATGCAAAGTAAAAGGGATCACGCCTGCCGTGTCAAGACATACGACAGGACTGCATAAAAGGGAGATCATGTGAAAAATGGGAAAAAAACGCAGCGGTGCCGTGCTACTTATGCCTCTGCAGACGGCCGTTCCAGTAACCGGACGAATTTCTTTCTGTTTTTTTGTGCAAAGAAAGAAGACCCGCTGACAAGTATGTCAGCTCCGGACTGTTTGACCGCATCTGCTGTTGTCTGGGTAATTCCGCCATCTACAGAGATACGATAGTTATAGTTGTTCCTGTGTCGCAGTACCTGCAGGTCTGAAATTTTTTTTAGTGATGCGGATATGAATTGCTGTCCGGCTACCCCCGGACGGATCGACATTACCAGAACAAGATCTATAAACGGCAGATAGGGCACCAGTTCGGAGACCGCGGTTCCCGGATTGATGGCAATACCTGCTTTACAGGAACAGTCATGAATTGTCGTTACGGCAGCCGGTATGTCGGAACATGCTTCGAGATGGACCGTAATCGCATTACTTCCTGCTTTTGCGAAGTCTTTTATGTACCGTTCCGGCCTTTCAATCATCAGATGTGTATCAAAGAAAAGCGGAGATCCGTTCCTGAGATCGGCGATTATTTTTGGCGAAAGAAAATAATTGGGAACGAAAATTCCATCCATTACATCAAGATGGACCCATGAAGCTCCGCTGTGCAGAATCGATTTCAACTCTCTGGCAGGGTTCAGCATATCAGCACTGAACAGTGAGGGGGAGATTATGACAGACATAATAAAATCCTTTTAAACTAGTTAGCCGTTATACGATAATCAGTTCAACCTTATTTGCCCGAAGCTGTTCGGCATATTCGGGAGGAATTCCAGAATCTGTAATGACTGTGGTGAAATCACTGATTTTAGCAAACGAGCAGGTACTGACTATGTCGAATTTAGAGGAATCGATGAGCAGCACTTTTGTTTTGCTCGATTCTATCATTGCCTGTTTTAAAGGCGCATCTTCGATGTATGCGCAGGTAGGGCCCATTTCCAGTTCATATCCGGTAGCTCCTATAAAAGCAAGATTTGCCCGGTATCTGCGTATTGCCTTTATCGATTCCTGATCATAAAAAACACCCGGTTTATGAGACAGTACTCCGCCCGGGGTTATTATCGTACTGTTTACAAGTTTTGCCAGAACACAGAGTGCATTAAAACTCGAGGAAATAGCGGTACAGAAAAAATCTTTGGGAATTTCTTCTGTCAGCAACTGAATCGTCGTACCGGAATCAAAGAAAATAACGTCGTTCGGCTGGATAAGTGTGACCGCTTTTTTTGCTATTTTCAATTTTGCGGCTTTATTTCTGCTTATTTCTTCATCGACAATATATTTTTTTTCATCGTCGGGTTCTTCTGCTGAAACGACTCCGCCGAAAACCTGTGAAATAAGTTTTTTTTCGACGAGCAGCGGGATATCTCTGCGGATCGTCATTTCCGATACGTTCAGAGTCTGCGCCAGCTGCTTGACCGTCAGAAAGTGTGCGTCTTTTATCAGTTCAATTTCTTTTAGTTGTCGTCCGTTTAATGTATCCATGATAAAACTCTAGTAAATAGTAACGAATATGGTTGAATTATAACATATATCTCCTTTATGTGTATATTATTTTCCCATAAAAGTATTTTCATAAAATCTCTTATGCTACGGGGAAAACAGCTTCCGGCTCATGTCTTCTGAGCGGACGCTGGATTAGTTCATACGTAATGCCGTATTTTTCTTCCGTATCAAGATAGGCAAAGTGACCGTCATCATCAAGTCCGAATCCGCCGCCGTCCATGACAACGGAAAATCCTGCCAGCTGTGCTTCTTTCAGTGCTTTTTGTATGTCCTGAACATAGATGCCCAGATGCTGGACTCCATATCCGTGTTTTTTAATAAAATCTGTATAAATCGTATGTCCTTCGAGGTTCTGTATCAGTTCGATTCGTGTTTTTCCGAAATAACTGAGCGCTATACGTGCTTTATACTGAATCGCTTTGCCGTGATAATTCATGAATTTCAGCAGTGGAGCTCCATACGTATAGATTTTCCAGTCGCCGATACCGAATTTCGTATAATAATCCCGGATAATACTGTCGACATCTTTTACGACGTATCCTATTTGCCCAATGGACAGATCAAGAAAGGTTGCTTTCATGTGTTTCTCCGTATTTTCGATTTAAATTTGATGTTTTAAAATATTGTAGAAACTATAATATTTCATATTTTTTTACTACAGATTATTTTTTATCAAAAGAAATATGAAAATTTAATTTACTAGAGTGCTGCAAATTGCTATATATTTGCAGCACTCTATAATTATTTATAAAGTTATTAGTTTGTAGAAAATTTTATTTTTTTTGAAATCATAGAAAATGCTACTGCGAAAATTAGAACTAATCCCTTTACAACTTGTTGTACATAATCATTAATGTTATCCATAAGCATCCCTGTCGTTAAGATTCCCATGATTAATACACCTACTAATACTAATGATAATTTACCTTCGCCCCCATTTAAACTGACTCCTCCTAGAACGACTGCCGTAATAGCATCCATTTCATAACCAGTTCCAGATGATGGTTGCCCACTATTTGTTCGAGATAATAACACTAATCCTGCAATACCTGATAGAAGACCACTTAGTGAATAGGTAAGTATCCGAATACCATCAACATTTATTCCCGAAAGTCTAGAGGATTCTGCATTTCCACCAATACTGAATATATATCTTCCGATTGTTGTATGATTCAGAAAAATTAAAGATAAAAGAAATATAATAAAAAGCAATATAACTGGTAATGGAATTTTTAAGAATGTTCCAAGTGCAAAATTTCCAAAATTTGGGTTAAATCCAAAGACTGGTAAACCTCCTGTTATCAAGAATGCAACTCCTCTCAAACTTGTCATCATTCCTAATGTGGCGATTAAAGGGGGCATGTTAATCTTACTTATTAATACTCCATTTACTATTCCATAAAATAAAGCTATTAATAATGTATACGAACATGCAAGAAAAGGATTTATATGTATTAACATTAACATTGCAGCTGTTACACTTGACACCCCTGCAATGGAACCCACGGAAAGATCAATACCTCCTGTTAGAATTACAAAAGCCATTCCTATTGAAATTATTCCCGTAATAGCTACTTGTCTAAGAATTGTAAACATTGTTGATAATTTGAAAAAATTATCTGAACTAATTGAGAAAAACACAATTAACAGCAATAAAATCAATATAATTGCATAATTCATAAACCATGAAAGTATCTTGTTATATTTTTTCATATCATCTCCTTATTATTTATTACAAATTACTTGATGCTAATTCAAGGATAGTTTCTTGGGTTGCATGTATTTTGTCTAAAGAACGAACAATTTGTCCATTACTCATAACTATGATTCGTGTCGCCATTCCTATAAGTTCTTGCATTTCACTGCTTATCATAATAATACTTTTTCCTTTATTTACTATTTCACACATTAATTCATATATTTCCTGTTTTGCTTCAACATCAATACCTCTGGTTGGTTCATCGAAGATCAGAATATCACAATCTGTTGCCATTACTTTGGCTAAAACTACCTTTT
>JALCCK010000066.1 GCA_022640795.1 Treponema sp. | reverse complement strand
ATCGGGGAAGTTTTTGAGTATTTCAGTTCGACCCAGGTCGGTTCAAGTACGATGCCGCAGAAGCGGAATCCGTGGAACAGCGAGCATGTAAAATCACTCTGGAAGGCCATGTGTCCGCGGGTCATCACTTTTTATATGGATCAGATTTCCGAACATCAGCGCGATCTGACCAATTCCGCAAGCCAGCGTTTTATTGCCGATTATGTTTCGGGATTCACAATGGCGGTGAACCGGATGAAGAAAGTCGTATCAAGTCTGCAGGCTGACCGCGACGCCATGAAGCGGAATCTTGAAACTGCCGGCGGAAAAGTTCACGGCGGAGTTCTCGCCGAACCTGCCTATATTCTGCTTGCGGAAGCGGGTGTTAGTGATGCACATGAAGTTATCAGAAAAATCACCCTAGAAGCGGAAACCAGCGGAAAATCACTTGTTGAAACGCTTCGGTCTCACGCGGAGGCCTATACAAAAATTACCGGACAGCTCACAAAACTTGGTATAAAAGATGCTGAGACATTTTTTGAAAATCCAGCCCGGTACTGCGGTCTGGCAGCTGAAAAGTCCCGCCGGATCGCAAAAAAATACGCAGACCTGATGAAATAAAAGCGTACCCCGAGAAAAGCCGGATGTAGTCCGGTCCTCGAGATACGCTTCAGTTTGCCCAGAAACCTTTTTTATTTTTTCAGATCGTCAAGTTTTTTATTAAATATTTCTCCCATATACGGAGCAAGCGTGAACAGATATTGTGTTTCGCTACAGGTGCACAGATAATCTTTAACGGTATCTTTCCCGTCTTTGTCTTTTTCCATCTCTTTGTAGACTGTAACGGTATACGTTTTATTTGCTGCCTTAAAACTTACTGAAGCATCAGGTTCTCTTGCCGGAAGCTGTGTTTTTTCATCAAGCCACGAACGGACAGAAAGCTGTGCAAGTGAATGAACCCAGGTCGAGGTATGTGTACCATCTATTTCCGTTTTTCCATCGGCACCAGATACGAGGTCCCATGCTGCCGGACTTCCCGATTTTTTGATTTCCCATGAAGATCCATCAGTGGAGACTTTTACATCTGTAATCGAATCCCTGTCAAGTGCATAGACTTTTTTACTTCGAATTCCGTCAGGGGTTTTTCCGAATATATCTTTATAGGAGCCGGAAACAAGACAGGTATCATTTTTTCCGTCTATGCGTAGATACGTTTGAGAACCGGTAGAGGTGCTTTTGCCGATAATGAATGTTCTTACAGTCTTTGTACCTTTCGATGCGGTGACTGTAAGCGGTTTGTCGAATCCGTATCGTTCTTTCACCACTGCATTGTCTGTTCTGGACACTGTTTCCAGAATTTTTATGCCTTTTATTGTGTTGATCATTCTGTCCGCCGTACTTTCATCAGCGGTATACTTTTTGTCACCGACCAGCCACTTTCCGTTTTCTTTTACAAGAATTGTTTTCCTTCCGTTATCCGTGATGGTAACGGTATCAAAATCATCTTTGAGCGTCAGTGTTTTTATCTTACTCCGTCCCGAATTTACCAGCTGTACGATATAAACACATAACAGGACGGCTATAACCGAAAGAAGAATTGTTTTGCGAGCTTTCATTTTTTTCCCTCTTCTGAATCTGTGTTTGAAATGATTCCTGTCTTTTTATACATTCCGTCGCGGTCATCATTTGGGTTATAGAATTCGTGTATTCGTCTGCGCCGGTTACTATGCAGTTTCCATGCAATAAGGCCCGCGATGACAATAATCAGCGGTATACCGTATTCATTGAAATATGTGGCCGCCGCCACGGCAGGACCATTTTTTGCATATAGTGTATCAACAGAAAGTCCTTTTGTCCGCATGGTACAGAATTCGGAAGCTCCGTTCATATAGTCAACAACGTTTCTTATAAAGAGCGATATTGGTTCTTTCCCGTCCTGATCTATAAGCTGTGCAGAAGTAACAGCCGATGAGCCGATAACGAATATTTTTCCGGGCTGTGTGCTCTTTGCTATATGAGACTGCATAGTGAGTGTGCTGTCTGTCTTATTCGTACTGGCAGGTTCTGAATTAAACGCACTGTTGAATTTCCCTTCGAGAAGAACCGCCAGATCGTGAGAACTTTCTTCTTCTTTCGCCGGAGGTGCTATCATCATAGGATTAAGGTTTATATTTTTGTCCTGTATCCATGACTTGGGAGAAGATTTTGCAAGTATAGTAACTTTTACGTTCTTATCTTTTTGTGCTGCAGCTGCATCTATGGAACTGTTCTGGAGGAAAATTATATTTCCGAGGTTCTTTGTAACAGGACTTTGCTGATCGAGATTCCGTTTCTGCAGCAGCGGTGCCCACATCAGATCAAGTTTCCCGTAATTCTGTTGTATCGTCGTATAACAGTTCTCGTCCATGACATAATTTTTATCTGTTTTGACGCCGTATTTATTCAGTAATTTTTCCAGTCCTGTATCGATAGGTGTAAACTGTGGTTGCTGATACTGGTTTCCCCCTGTTGCATTGAATGGATCTATGAAGAACATAACATTTCCGCCCTTCATAATGAATTGATCGATTTTGTACAATTCGCTGTCGCTGAATTTTGATTTTGGTCCGTTTATAATGAGACTGACAAGACCTGATGGAATATCGTCTTTTGAGAGATCAAGTTTCTTGAAAGAATACAGATCGGAAACAAGATTACTGAAAAGTCCTGCCCCTTGTCGTGAATCGTTGAGGTCCGCTTCGCCGTGTCCGGTTACGTAACCGATTTCCGTTGATCGTGAAACAAGACTCTGAAGGCTCTCTGAAATTGAGTCCTGCAGGGAGTCAAGCCCTGCTATACCGTAACCGCCGAATAAACTTCGCTGGAGTGCAATAGGAACAAGACGGAATTTATCCTTGTATTCAAGAACGAGACCGAGTACGGCTGTTCCGGTACTTCCGTCCTTATCCTGCCAGTTTATTCCCTGAATACCGTATTTCTGGATAAGCAGCGGGGTGGTTCCTTCATCGGGGTCCTGCCGCTCATATTCGATCCGGTTCATATTCTTCTTGTTTATTGCCTCGAAAGCGGCACTTACAGATGAATCAAGTTTATCGAATCCGGAAATATCGAAATCACTAAGCTTGTCCGAAACATATAGCGTGAGTTTTATTTTATCATTCTTTGAAAGCCCTGCAAGTGTATCAGTTGCAGCGATCATTTTAGAGATAGTCGTTGTAAGTTTATATTCAAAACCGCTTGAAGTGGTCAGATTATCAAGCGTTTCGATCCTGTCTCCGTAGACAACGGCAATGCCCATCCATACATTTTTGAATCCGACTTCGTTATTGGCTACCTGCTGTATCTGTATCTGCCGGAGTCCATAACCGGATGCTGTTGTGCTGCTTTCTGTTTTATCCATATCAAAAAATTTACAACTGAAATTCTTATTTGCAGTTCCGGCGTATTCGTCGAGTAAGTCTTTCACATACTGTGCGGTAGCATTATAAGGTGCCGGCAGATTTGATGAAAAGAATACGTTTACAGCAAGCGGTTCCTGAATGTTTTTCACAAGCTGTCTGCTTGCCGGTGACAGTGAATAAGATTTTGGCGCAGTCAGATCGAAGCGTTTGAAAGCCCGTGAGCCGACCAGATTTGCAAGTATAATGAGTATAATAAAAAGCACAAAATCACTTGCGGGACTTTTGAGCCACGTTATAATTTTTTTCATACTATCTATCTCCTGGCGTTTTGTTCTGTCTTTACGCAGAGTGCAAAAAAGAATATCGTAAGTGAAACAAAATAAAGAATATCCCGTGTATCGATTATTCCTCGTGCTATGGAATCAAAATGTGAATCGGCAGTGAAGTACGAAAGAATATTTACCAGTACCCCGGGAAACAGAACGAGGAACGAACTTAACGTTGAAAGCAGCATGCAGATAGCAAATGCAATGAAGAATGCTATGATCTGGTTTTTTGTTACGCTTGAAGCAAATAATCCTATTGCCGAAAAAGCGGCGCACAGAAACAGAGCTCCAATATATCCGCCTATTATGGGACCTGCTTCCGGCGAACCGAAAATATAAGCAGTTACGACATAAAACAGTGTCGGAGCAATCATTACGGCGCTTGCAATAAAGGCTGCCAGGAACTTTCCAAGTACGACTTGAAATTCCGTTACGGGAAGCGTCATAAGCGTTTCAATGCTGCCGCTTCTGTTTTCTTCCGCAAAAGACTTCATGGTCAGTGCCGGAATAAAAAACGAAAGCAGTACTGGCAGCAGACTGAAAAGATGCCGGAGCTCTGCCCGCCCCTGAATAAAAAAAGTAGAAAAAAAGAGAAATCCTGAAAATATCAGAAACAGGCCGGTAACGATATATGCGACCGGACTGATAAAATAGGAAGTAAGTTCTCTTTTCATGATTATGGAAGATGCAGATGATGTCTTTTTTTGTGCTGTCATTTTTCATTTCCTTTTTGTACTGCAGGAGTCTGCTTATCTGTAGATTCCGATGTGGTAAGTGCATGGAAAACCTCTTCGAGGCTGTTCCTCTGAAGCGCAAGCTCATAGATCGTCCAGCCGTTTGCGACGGCAAGGCGGAACAACGATTTTCTTATTTCGACCGTTCCCTTTACCGATGCAGTTACCGAAGCCGTCTGCGTTTCACCTGCTATTTTTTCGCCTTCTGCAGAACGTACGTCTGCTACACCGGTAACGAAGGAAACTGCTTCTGCCAGTTCTTCCGGTGTACAGCCGGCGACAGTCAGACGCACTGAAAGCGAATGTCCGTATCGTTCCCGTATTTTTTCTGTCGGACCGTCTGCGACAAGTTTCCCCTGTGTGATAATGAGCACCCTGTTACACAGCATTTCGACTTCTCCAAGGATATGTGTAGAAATGATAACAGTACGCGTTTTCCCGATTTCTTTTATGAGGTTTCTGACCTCACCAATCTGGTTTGGATCGAGCCCGCTTGTAGGTTCATCGAGAATAAGTATTTCAGGATCGTTCATGAGTGCATGTGCAAGCCCGACACGCTGGCGGTAACCGCGTGACAGTTCGCTGATGTTTTTATGCATAACTTCTTTGAGTCCGCAGACATCGCAAAGATGAGGAACTTTTATTTCCGGATCCTGTCCTTGCATCCTGGCAACATATGCCAGATAATCGTTTACGATCATTTCAGCATAAAGAGGTGCGGCTTCCGGCATATAGCCAATTTTTCGTTTTGCTGCGACTGCAGCATCTTCGATATTTTTGCCGTCGATAGTGATTGTCCCACTGCTTGGTTTTAGAAAACCGGTTATCATTCTCATAGTAGTTGATTTTCCGGCTCCATTCGGTCCCAGCAGTCCGACAATCTCTCCGGTCGGAATGGAAAAATTCACATCATTGACCGCACGGAATGTTCCGAAATTACGGGACAAGTGCGAAACTTCAATCATATAACCTCCAGACGTTTTGAAAAGAGTTTTAAAGTTGTAATGTGGTTTTTGCCGTGCGGAATCCGGCCTGAAAGGTCGGAGAAATAGGCATGTGCAGAAAAACTATTACGTATATTATATAAATGTTTTGAAAGATGAACAAGTTACGTTTTTTTTCCAAAGTTTCGGTATATTTCAGGAGAACTTGTAACTTCTATGTGCTATAATCACTCTATAAAGAAAGATTGTTTAGTTTAAGGGAAAAATATGATTGATATAGACGAACAGAAAAAAATTGCGGTACTGATAGATGCAGACAATACGCCGTATAGTAAACTCGGTGCGATATTGCAGGAAATTGCTGTCCATGGCCATATTATTACAAAAAGGGCATATGGTGATTTCTCTTCTGAAACACTGAAAAAATGGAAAAATGAACTTAATGAGAATGCAATTCTTCCTGTTCAGCAGTTTTCCTATACGCAGGGAAAAAACTCTTCCGATTCCGCAATGATAATCGATGCTATGGATTTGCTGTATACAGAGAAATACGATGCCTTTGCGCTTGTTTCATCTGACAGCGATTTTACCAAATTAGCTTCCCGTCTTCGGGAATCGCAGGAATATGTATTCGGTGTCGGACGTAAGCAAACGCCGGCTTCGTTTGTAAATGCCTGTGATGATTTTATTTACATAGAAAACCTGAATGAAGATAGTGAAAATGCTGCTGCAGAAAAAATTGTTGCGGAACATAAACAGCGCCGGCAGAAGCGAAAGACAGCAGCTGTCGGAGGAACTTCTGCAGCAGGCGCCGTTCCGCAGACAGTCGGAGTGAATGAAAACGGTGATACTATGACGGACCGTCAGTTCCGCCAGATCTACCGGCTGCTTACGAATGCTTATGAGAAATACAGCGATGAAAGTGGCTGGACAAATGTTGCAGCTGCCGGATCACTTTTTAAGAGACAGAATCCCGGATTCGATACGCGCGATTTCGGGTTTAAAAAATTATCAGATGTTATAGAGTATCTCGATGATGATTTTGAGCTTTCGCGGGTACCTGCTGCGAACGGACACGGAACGAATATTATGTACCGGCCTGTCAGCAAATAACTGCTGCGGTCTTTTGTACATAATTTTGTTGTAGTGTTATATTCATCATATGGAGAATCCTGCATGGAACTGATACGACTTTCAGGTATAAATCTGAAATTGAATGAGAGAGAGAACACTCGTTCTGAAAAGAAGCAGCGGAACCGTACTATTTTTGAAAACTATAATCTGACGGTAAATGAAGGAGATAAAATTCAGATCAGCGGCAGATCCGGCAGCGGTAAATCGACACTGCTTAAAATTCTGCTCGGATTTGTCCGTCCTGACAGCGGGAATGTTTTTATAAAAGGTCGTAAAATTACCGATAAAGATTTTCGTCATGTCCGGACGCTTTTTGCGTATGTAAATCAGGATGTAACGCTACGTCCGGGGCCGGTACGCCAGATTCTGAAAGATATTTCATCTTTTTCGGGAAATAAATACGACGGACAGATCGACGAAAAACTTGCCCGTTTTTTTGATATGGAACCTGCGTTATTTGATAAGGATACGGAAGAACTTTCCGGTGGTGAACGTCAGCGTCTTGGTCTTATGATTGCAGTAGAGTTGGATCGCCCTGTATTTCTTCTCGACGAGGTGACTTCAGCGCTTGATGCAGAATTGAAGCAGAAAACAGCGGATTATTTTGCAGCTGCCGGCAAAACCGTTATTGTTGTAAGTCATGATCCGGAATGGCGGCGCAGTGGAAAATTCAAACAGGAAATTCTTTAGGAGCCGATAATGCATGATAATATTACGTACTGGGGAATTCTTTTCATTGCGATTTTGGTAATTCCCGAGCTGGTTCTGAATCGTACACTTGGAATAAAATCAAACCGGCAGACAATTATAGCGGTCGTACGCTCTGTTATACAGTTGAGCATTGTCGGATTATATTTACAGTTCATTTTTGATTTAAATAACAAATTGCTGAATGTCGCATATATTTTGATAATGATGAGTGTCGCCGGTATTTCTGCGGTACGTTCGTCAAATCTAAAATTACGGGAACTGTTTATTCCGGTTTTCTTTTCTATTTTAGTTACTAATTTCCCTATGGTGCTGTATTTCAACACGATTGTTTTGCGGCTTTCCGATGTTTGGGATGCACAATATCTGATAACTATTGGAGGAATGCTGCTTGGCAATGTTTTGAAAGGTAATATTGTCGGACTTACTGCATATTATACGGGAATAAAAAACAACCATGAACGTTTTTGTTATGATCTTGCGATGGGTGCTTCCGTTTTTGGAGCTACGAAACCGTATTTGCGTGATGCAATAAATCTTGCAATTCAACCGACCATTTCGACAATGGAGACGATAGGCCTCGTGTCTTTGCCGGGAATGATGACCGGACAGATACTTGGTGGTAGCGTTCCTATGGAAGCTATTCTTTATCAGATTGCCATCATGATTGCAATTTACGTTGTACGATATCTGAATGTTATTCTTTCCATTCTTTTTACACAGCAGGTTATGTTTGATGATCGGGATATGCTCCGTCTGGAGAATTTCAGATAAGATTAGTGGTAATCATACAATTTATTGACATATGACATAAACTTGTTTTATAGTAAAGCATGCCGCGTCCAAAGAAAAATCGTCGTATTTGCAGTCTGCCGTTTTGTTCTCTTTTCGTTCCAGCACCTGTTCGATGCGGAGCTGGGCTCCAGAATGCGGTTTCAGAAGATCCGGTTGTTCTTAAGGTTGATGAATTTGAAACAGTCAGACTGATTGATTACGAAGGACTTGACCAGAAGACTTGTGCAGAGCAGATGAATGTTGCCCGGACAACCGTTCAGGCTATGTATGAATCAGCCCGTTCTAAAGTAGCGGAATGCCTTGTTGAAGGGAGAGCTCTGAAAATTGAAGGCGGCGACTATGATATAGAAGCCCGCCCCGGTTATCCTGCAGCTTCTGAAACACCTGCTTTCTCCGGTAACGGAAAAATTGCTGTTCCGGTAGAGAAAGATGAAATTTATTCGCATTTCGGCAGAGCTGCCTGGTTTAAAATATATATAATAGAGGATTACCTGATAAGAAGTACGCAGCTGGTTCCTGTTCGTGAGCATGGACGGGGAACACTCGCTGCAGCTATACGGGATCTTGGTGTAAATGTTCTTATCTGCTCCAGAATCGGAAATGGTGCAATACAGGCGCTTTGTGTATCCGGTGTTATTGTCTGCCGGGAAATAGACGGCAATCCCGACGATCGCGTTGCGGAATTCCTTTGTGGAAAACTTTCAGGCATGAAATCCGCAGAATCTTCATGCGGAGGTCGTCTGCGGTAAAAGATCAGCTTTTACATCCGTTTTCCGGCGTCAAATGCAAGAACTGATCGTTCGCATTCGTCGCTGAACAGTGTGATCTGGGCGCACAGTGTACTGCCTTTCATATGCTCTGCTGCATAGCTGAGACCATTTGATCTTTCATCGATAAGCGGATTGTCTATCTGCTCAGGATCTCCAGAAAGGACAACTTTTGTTCCTTCTCCGACACGGGTTATAATTCCTTTTACCTGTCGCGGTGTCAGATTTTGTGCTTCGTCAATGACCAGCCATGAATATTTTATCGAACGTCCCCGCATAAAATTCATAGCTTGTGCTTCTATGAGTCCACCGTTGAAAAAATAATCGATTGTCGTCTGGACGTCTTCTGTTGTTTTATCTTTTTTTACTGAAGCCTGATTGTCGATGAGATTCTCAATATTATCCAGTATAGGACGCATTAATGGTGATATCTTGTCCTGTTCTGAACCCGGCAAAAATCCAATATCTTCATCGAACTGGGAATTAGGACGGCACACTAGAATTTTTCTATATGATTCTCCGTTATGGTCGACTACATTATCGAGCCCGACAGCCATGCTGAAAAAAGTTTTAGCAGTCCCTGCCGGACCTTTGATTATAACGAGTGGTATTTTTTTTGCCGGCATCATGAGTGCTTCCTGCATAAATCGTTGCCCGACATTTTTCGGTGTCACTCCGAACGGGTGACGGTGTTCATATTTGAGCGGAACAATCCGCGAACCGTCTTTTCTGCCGAGATAGGTTTTATTGATGCCAGTATCAGAATGTATGATGAAAAATTCATTTTCAAAAAAACTATTAGTAATCCGTGCGCCGTTTTCATCCAGCATATATATTTTATCTTCCGGAATTCCCTCTTTTTTGAATTTCCCGAAAAAGGTATCCGGAACATAGACATCCTGCCGTCCTGTGTACAGTTCTTTCGTCAGCGGTACCTGATCGGTCGTAAAATCCTCTACCGGGATTCCCATTATTTGTGCCTTGATTCTGACCATAATGTCTTTCGTGACAAGGATAACCTTTTCTCCGTCATTCATCATACCCTTGCAGACTTTGAGAATTCTGTTATCGGGACTGTCATTTTTGAAGCCCTGAGGCAGATCGACTTCGACATGGTTTATTTCGAGCTTTAGTTCTCCTCCCCACGGTAATTTTACTCCTTCAAGAAGATTCCCTGCAGTTCTGAACTGTTCCAGAAAGCGGATGGCCTGCCGGGCGTTGCGCCCTTTTTCTCCATCTGCCTTTTTTATACCGTCAAGTTCTTCAAGAACAGCCAGCGGAAGTATAATGCGGTTATCTTCGAAGGATTCCAATGCATTTGGTGTGTGAATAAGCACATTCGTGTCCAGAACATAATTCTTTTTCATACGGTTCCCTCTGTCGGAAATGTGAGAATAAGCTATAAAGATGGTACTGTCTGCTGTAATGAAATGCAAGAAGGAGAATCGTCGTTTTCTGTTAGAAGCTTATGAAATTGTCCGGTATTATTTTTTGTTCTGATACCCTGAAACGCGGTTGCGTCCTGATGTTTTGGATACATACAGCGCTTTATCCGAAAGTTGGATAAGCTCTTCATAGCTGTTTGAGGAACAGTCAGTTTTATGCGCGTATCCGATACTTATCGTAATAGTACCGGGGATTGTAGCAGGAAAGGGTATACCCAGATTTACTATCGCTTTGCGAAGGTTTTCTGATGCAATGCCAAGTTCTTCTTTTGTATACCCGGTACACAGTGCTGTAAATTCTTCTCCGCCGTATCGAAAAAATCTGATATTGTATTTTTCACCGAATTCTGTGAAACGGTTCCCGAGACTGCGCAGGCAGGTATCGCCCGCCTGGTGCCCATAGGTATCATTGTATTTTTTGAAAAAATCTATATCGATCATAATAATGCCGGATAGCTGTTTTTCAGCTGTCAGACTGACATTTCGGTCGAGGGTCTCAAAAAGTACCCGGCGATTTGAAAGCGTTGTAAGAACATCTGTGTTTCGCTGTGCTATCAGTTCTCTGCTTTTTTCAAAATACTCCATTTGCATTCTGCGCATATAGGCACCGATAAACATGCCTGCAAGCGTGAAGGCACCTGTCGACACAACATCTATAAGGAAAATATCAAAGGATTTTAAGAAATATGAAGAAAGTATATTTAAAATATAAACACCCAGGAGCATCAGATTGATTCTTACCATATTGTCGAGCAGTAGTACCGGAAAAATAAGTTGTAATCCGATAAAGGTGACGGAAGGGAATCCTTTGGAAACGAAGGCACTTGTATAGATTGCAAAGACGTAGTAGGAAAAAATAAACAGGTAAATAAAGACCAGAACCAACGTACGATCTTGAGTTACTTCCTTTTTTGCAATGATAGAAAATAGCAGGTAAAAGACAATCGAGCTGCCGAATATGAGCAAATAAGCAGCCTCTGATTCAATTATTTCCGGCGGTAGGCAGATTCCGATGAGACATATAAGTCCCATAATAACGGTACCGACTAATGAGATCATCCTGAATCTGTTTAGGTCCGAATTGAGTGCTGCCGTCCGGTTTTCTTTCAACAGCGTATTTGTTCTTCCCGGAATAGCCGCAGCAAGTTGTTTTCGGATCTTACTTTTTATATTCACAGTCCGTACCTGATTATATAGATAGTTTAGCCATTATAAACAAATTTACTTTGAAAATGCAATCTTTATTCAGTAAATTTTATTGTGGTTTCTGTAGTATATAGTCCTGAAGGGTAAAAGTGTGTCCGGGTACTATCGTAATGACAGAATTAAAGATATATCATTACGATAGTATGTATACGTTCGGGAATTATAAAGATTCCGAAGCGATCGCCTTCATAGCCGTCATGTACCGGCGAAGTTTGCGACCAACGACTTCAATCGGATGATTTCTGATTTCAGCATTTGTCTGTACCAGTTCTGTATTGTTTACGCACATATCTTTTACCGTAAGTCCTTTGCCGATGACATCGACATCGAGCTTTGCCATAAAATTCTTGAGCAGCGGTACACAGGCATTTGCAAAAAGTGCACAGCCATATTCAGCGGTATCGGAAATAACCCGATTCATTTCATAGAGTTTTTTGCGCGCAATCAGATTTGCGATAAGTGGAACTTCATGCAGTGATTCATAATATGCGCTTTCGGGTTTGATTCCTGCGTCGACCATTGATTCAAAGGCAAGTTCGCATCCTGCTTTAACCATGGCAACCATAAGAATTCCTTTATCAAAATATTCCTGTTCGGTGATTGAGTCAGAACTTTCTTCTGTTGTTTCAAAAGCAGATTTACCGGTTTCTGCACGCCAGGTAAGAAGATCATGATCGTTGTTTTTCCAGTCTTCCATCATTGTGCTGCTGAATTTACCGGAAATAATATCATCCATATGTTTATGATACAGCGGCGTCATAATAAGTTTTAATTCTTTCGAGAGTTGATTTGCCCGTATTTTTGCCGGATTTGAAAGGCGATCCATCATATTGGTGATACCGCCCCATTTTAAGGCTTCTGAAACGACATCCCAGCCGTGCTGCAGCAGTTTTACCGCATATCCGGGTTTGATTCCTTTGCTGGTCATTTTATCGAAACACAGAAAAGTTCCTGCCTGGAGCATACCGCAGAGAATAGTCTGCTCGCCCATGAGGTCCGATTTTACTTCTGCAACAAAAGAAGATTCAAGAACACCAGCCTTGCTTCCGCCCATACCGACTGCCAGGGCTTTTGCATATGCCCATCCCTTCCCTTCCGGATCATTTCTCGGATGAACCGCTATAAGGTCAGGAACTCCGAAGCCCCGCTGGAATTCATGCCAGACTTCCGTACCGGGACCTTTCGGTGCACACATTACGACCGTGATATCGGGGCGGACCTGCATTCCTTCTTCAACGATGTTAAATCCGTGACTGTACCAGAGCGCCGAACCTTTTTTCATTCTTTTCATGACTTCTGTAATGACGGGAGTGTGCTGTTTGTCAGGAGTAAGATTCCCGACAAGGTCAGCCGTCGGAATCATTTCATCATAGGTACCGACGGTAAATCCGTTTTCGGTTGCATTTTTCCAGCTTTGACGTTTTTCTTTAATAGCTCCTTCTCTGAGCGCATAGCTTACGTTCAGTCCACTGTCCCGGAGACAAAGTCCCTGGTTCAGCCCCTGGGCTCCGCATCCGACGATTACTATTTTTTTCCCTTTGAGCGCTTTTACTCCGTCTGTGAATTCGTCACGTGACATTGAACGACAGTGACCCAGCTCCTGACGGGCTTCTCGCCAGGGAATCGAATTGAAATAATTCTGACCCATGCTTTTCTCCTTATAAAAGTTCCTGCTCGTTTAATACGAGATTGGTTTGCGGTTTATTACGTCAGTGTATTTAATAATACTGAAATATTTTATTGTCATTTATTATATCGCTGTATAAGTGTTGCGTAAAGTGAAATAATATAAATATAATAATGATAATAATTCAACGGTTAAAACAACGGGAAAACAGCGTAACGCTCTATTCCATTTATTGCACAAACTGTGTATTATGTTCCTCATGAAACGAATAGTCTCTGCCGTTTTTGTTATTACCGCAGCTTTGCTTGCTGTTTTCTTTATCAATAGGAAATATTTTTGCCAGCAACCCGATACTGTCGTTCGCCCGCGTGTTGTAAAACCTGTCGTACAGGCGGAATCGGATCAGGAGGCTGTTGCAGGTGACGTAATCAGAGATGATACGGCGAGTACTACTTTTATACCGCTTCGTTCCGACGAAACCTTGTTGAATTCTTTAACGGTCGATTTTAACGGTGACGGATCAGATGATCAGATTATTGTTGTTAAGCGAATCGGAAGTCCGTATTTGATAATCATAGTTGGTCTTTATAATAGAGATGCCGCGGCTTATGAACGGTCTGCTGAAATACCGACAAAGGTTATCCATGAACAAACCTTCTCGTATACTGTCCTGGATATGACCGGAGATCACCGTATGACGCTTGTTTATCAGGGATTTACTGAAAGCGGCGGTTCCGTACTGGCGTTGTATCTTTCATCCCTGAATCATGATAATTTTGAATTGAAGTCGATCGGTAATTTTGAATCGGACGGGGCTGTTTATATAGATCAGTTTACCCGCAGCGATTCATACGAACTTTCGAGATCCAGAGGTAAAAGTTTTCCCGTATGGGTTTACAGTTCCGATACGAGTGAAGGGGCGAACGATCTTGACCAGATACAAACGGAATATGACTGGGATTCTGCGGCTCAGGAATATGTACAAAAAAATCAGTATAAGATAACCGGTAAGCGGCTCGCCGCAAAGGAACTTGCCCGTATTCAGGACGGCTCCGTTGAAACCTTCGCCGGTTTTCTGAATGGTCTGTGGTATAAAACGTCAAATCAGGGAGACGGTATACGGTATCTGTATTTCGACTGGAATACCAAAGAAATTATTTTTCTTTTTAACGATACTGAAGAAGTCTATTCCTGGCTTGACAGTAATTTGCGCCGTAACGGTATCTATCTTTATACGTCGAACACCTCTATCACTAATTTGCAGCGGCGATTTGATATTTCGCTCGTCAGCACGGATGAAGTGCGGATACGACTGCAGGATGATGTTCGTATGCTGATAAAAGAAAGTAATCTGTGGGATGGAACGTATAAAAAGATGTCGACGAAAACAGCGTTTACTACTCCGGTAAAAATTTCAGAACTGCAGATTCTGCTTGATGATCTTAAAAAGGGGCCGTCATGGGATTCTGCTGACGGTGTTTCGGTTGTTTTTAACCAGGGGACGTATACAGTTACCGGAGATTCTCACACCGAAGAAGGAATTTTTGTGGGATACCGATTGCAGGATAAGACACTTATTCAATTCC
>JALCCK010000065.1 GCA_022640795.1 Treponema sp. | reverse complement strand
AGGAAACCGGCAGCAGCAGTTCTTGCCGTGCTGCTCGCTGCGGCCCTGCTGCAGGCACAAACAGATGAAACGCATACGAATCCTGATTTTTCAGCGGCAGATTCGGGCGATACAACTGTTCTGGACAGCGGATTTCAGGATTTTGATCTGGTACCGCTCGGTCCCGGTGACAAAGCTGTTTACGACACCTTCACAATCGGAAACAATACGCAGTCTTTTACGGCAAAAAGATGGATTACGGAATTCAGGATGAACAAATACGAAACGACCTACCGGTTATGGTATAATATACGGAAGCAGGCAGAAAAAAAGGGGTATACTTTTTTAAATCCAGGACAGGAAGGCTCGGAAGGCAGCCGGGGGGCAGAACCCACGCAGCTGGAACGATTCCAGCCGGTAACAATGATAAGCTGGTATGATGCATTAATCTGGTGTAACGCATTAAGTGAAACGGAGGGAAAAACACCCTGCTATACTTATAACGGAAAAATACTGCGCGATTCGTCAGACACCGCGGCCTGCGATCTCGCCGTCTGTAACTGGGAAGCGGACGGATACAGACTGCCGTCCGAAACGGAATGGGAATATGCCGCACGGCGAACATCCAGCGGATATCAGAGAGGTGATCTTGTAAGCGGTCAGGCGGATAAACAGGGAGAAAGTGATGATGATCTGCCGGAATCGGACTTTGCCTGGTATGACGGCAATACCCAATTCACGCATATAGTCGGTACTGCAGGAACGCCGTTTGATCCGGCAGCCCTTCCCGCTCCGGGAAGCGGAAACGCAAATGCTGCAGGACTTTTCGACATGAGCGGAAATGTACTGGAATACTGCTGGGACTGGATGGGAATCTATCAGGATGTGAAAAACGGGACGCGTGCAGCAGGACCTGACTATGGCGACCGGCGAATCTGCAGAGGCGGAAGCTGGGCTGCCTGTACCGGATTTATCTATGCAGGCGACCGTTACGCATACGATCCGAACGAATGCTATAATTATATGGGATTCAGATTCTGTACCTCGAAATAGTATGCCGCATAAAATTATCCGGTAACACCTGGCCGTTCTCTCCGGGCCAAGTGCAGAAGTCCGGTAACTTTCACCATTGGCCGTATCTTTATACTTTTTTTAAAACGGTTGAAACGACCTTCCATGTCCGGCCGCTGGGTTCGACCTCCATAACAGCATAGTTTCCGTTCATAAGCGGGCCGGGATTTATAACAACGGAATCTCCTATATGATCTATTCCAATTCCTTCATGAATATGTCCCGTAATGACGGCAAGCGGTTTATAGTCTTCAATAAACTTCCGGAACAGAGCGGAACCGACATGGACTCCCGGTGCAACCTGATCGCAGCAGGTGTCTTTCGGCGGATTATGCAGTATCAAAACAAGATTCTGTACAGGACCTGCGTCCATATCGGAATTTGCGTGCACGACAACTGAAAGATCCTGAAGTAAATCTTCTTCCGTTCGTTCATTCGGCGTATCTCCGTCGTGCACGGTACCGCCGCCGCTGCCGGCAAACGCAAGTCCGTCATGAAAAACAAGAGCTCCCTGAATACTGATATCTTTTCTTTCTATCTCCGACAGAAAATCGGGTTCATCACAATTTCCAATTACAGCATACATAAGATCATGCTTACGGCAGAGTGCTTCAAGAGCGGGCGTTCCGGTTTCGGGGTGTCCGAATTTTGCGAAATCACCGGCAAAAAGAACTCCGTCACAGTCTTTAAACTCTTTGTCCAGTTTTTCGAGTACGTCCGTATTACCATGCATATCTGAAATCACCAAAAACTTCATAGGAAACTCCTCACTGGTCCCATACAATACCAGTATATTGAGTAAATTGCAAAAATCGTTAATTTTTGCAATCGACTTTACAGAAATTTATAAATTACTGAGTGCACTGCATAAAACCGACATCTGCCCGGCTGTACCGATAGTTATCCGCAGATATTCTTCAATTCCTGCAGTATCAAACCGGCGTAACAGAATACCGTTCTGTTTTATATGCTCATAAACTTTTTTTCCGCTTACAGCACGCGGCCGGGTAAAAATAAAATTGGTACAGGATGGAATAACGGACCAGTCTTTCTGTTTCAGAAAAGCAGAAAATTTTTCACGTTCCTCCACTATTTTTTTTGCACACTGTACATAATAGGAAACGGATTCACAGGCAGCTTTTCCCGCAATCTGCGTAACCGCATCAACCGGAAAATGATTGAGAGAATTCTTCACCGTCGTAACCGTCTTTACAATATCGGGAGCTGCAACAATATAACCAAGCCGGAGCCCCGCTCCGCAGAAACTTTTACTAAACGTACGGACTATGACAAGATTATCAAATTCCGCAAGCAGCGGTATACAGCTTTCAGTACCGAAATCTGCATAAGCTTCGTCAACGACGAATACACGATCTTTCGGAGACTTTTGTATCATCTGCCGTACTTCATCGCGGGAAAGCATCCTGCCGGTCGGGGCATTGGGATTCGCAAAAATCGTACCGCTGTCATGTGCACAGGCACGGCCGGTCATTGTTTTTGTGTCAAGCGTCCAATCTGAATTCAGCGGGACAGGATCAAGCGGGACCGCATAAAATCCTGCATAGACGGGATAAAAACTGTAGGTAAATTCCGGAAGAACAAGCGGCCGGTCGCTGTCAAAAAAAGCGTAAAAAATAAAAGATAAAACTTCATCGCTTCCGTTACCACAATAGATCATTTCAGGTGTAATGGTAAACGGCAACATGTCTTTTTCTGCCGGTTCACAACCCGTACCGGTACTACGACAATCTGCAAGTACTCCGCCGGTTCTGTTTAACATTTTCGCAATAGCCGTACGGAGAACGAAAGAGTCGGGATCAGGATACAAACCAAGTCTTTCGGGATGTGTTTTGACAAAATCGGAAACAGCCTTTATGACTTCAGGAGCCGGAGGATACGGATTTTCATTCGCATTCAGTTTTATATACGTCCGGTCTTTCGGTTGCTCTCCGGGAACGTACGGATGCAGGTTGTCCATGCGCGACGATTTCATATTTTACCTCGTTTTTCGTTTTCATTTTACGCAGAACGCGATACAGAGTCAACGAGGCAGACGGACCTGATTTTGCCGCTGCTGTGCAGAATACCGCAAAAATATCTTGTTGAAACGAAAAAATACTGATACTATTATTATTATGGCTAGTACTTCAAGTATATATGTTCTCCTTAAATTTTATGCGACCCGCCAGAATTCGGCAGTTATTGATAACGCTGAATTTTTCAAATATATTAAGGTCTATGCGCAACGACATGTAGAAGAACAGCCAGAACTTATTCCTTTTCTGGGAGATTCCGATGCCGTCATTCAGAAAGAACTTGATGAACTGGTAAAAAAACGGCTTATAATTATATCAGCCGGGTCCGGAACCAAACTTAACATCACCGTTATTGCGTTCTACGTACGAAGAATAGCCGAAAGATATAAAGAGATCGAAAATAATGTTTCTATACCGTTCCCGGTACCATCAGATTTACCTAAAAATACCGTTTCGGAAGTTATGCAGAAACATGCTGCCGAAGATATGCTCGAACAGTTGCTTAAAAAAGAAGATATAAATGATAAAATTCTCTATGCGTTGATTTTGCCGCATGATATTCCTCCGATTCTTTTTCCCTCTTCGGTTTCGGTTCAAACACTGTTCAACATTTCGATGACAAAAATACGGACAATGCTCAAAAAAGAAGAATATCACGATTACTTTCTCAAGAAAGTACGTATATCAAATCCGGGAAAAGAAATAGCGGCAAAAAATTTTTTTTCACAATTCGTTCAGAATCCGAGCGGGGCAATCGAGGATCTCAAAAAATCAGGAGATAAATTTTATTTCTTTACACAACTATGCTTTTTCATAAAAAAAGACTTTGAAAAGGTAAAAGATCTGACACAGGAAGATATCGGTCTGCTTCAGGCAATCTCTGTCTCAGAAATAATGATGGGTTATTATAAAAATCAGTCCCAGCTCAATTTTCAGAGAGAAGCGGCACTCGAATCACTCAAACAGAATCTACAGAAACCGCCGTACTATTATTCCATGAATACTATCTCAAAATTCACGGATTCGCACGGGATTCCGCTTTACGGACAATATACGGAAGAAGATCTAAAGAATTTTCTTCAAAAAGAAACATCCGGCAATACTTCAAAAGAACTTCCGGATCTTCTCGTCTTTAAGATAAATTCCGGCAAACGTTATTTTATTTATAAACAGAAAATACTTCCGCTCATCATCAGGCTTTGTAATGATGCGCACGATACGGTTAAAGACAGAATAACGCAGCACTGGTACGGGGCGCTTAAGAATTTCGAAAAACTTCCGGAAATGCATGAACAGCCGGCATTTGAGAAAAGGCTGGAATCAGAAGTAAACCGGGTATCACCGATTCTCTTTTCCTTACTGCACTCGAATTTTCTTATTCTGATTCAATATGAAGCCCTAAATATGGAACAGACGGTGCCTATAAACCTTTTTGACAACGGGAAGCTGCTTCCGTACAGCGAACTGCTCATGATCGACCGGCGGGAATGTCTTTCCAATGCAAAGATGATGCTTCCGTTCTGGTATGGAATTCCGATAATCTCATGGATTATTTCCGTTTTTACCAGAAAGCCGGGAAAAAAAGAAAGTAAAGCAACGAAGCGGAATGAAATGCATATTTCAGAACAAAAACAGTTGTACGAAAATGAAATACTGAAAAAAAATACCGGAAAACAACTATCAAAAAAAGAAGCACTTTCAAAAGCGGCTGAAAAATTGGAATCGGAACTCGTACCTTCAGAATCAAATTTAAAACGGGAACTTGATTCATATAGAAAACAGTGGAACAAGATGATTACAAGGGAAGCAAATCACGATCTTACCGAAGACGTTAACATGCTTATCCGCGATTATCTACGAAAAGTCATAAAGACACTTAATGCCGTCAATTTTACAATGCCGAGAATCGATAATCTGGCAGATACGCTTGTACGAACCCCGAACATGAAAAAAATAAAGGCAGCAGAGTCATTACGAATGTACGTCAAATTATATATTCTATTTCTTATACGGAATATGAAATAGCTTTACGCCCGGTTATTTCTCTACTATTTTAGTCTTTTCTGAACTATTTTAACATATCTGTACTCCTGTATTCTTTTTTTTCTCTTTCCCAACAATCTATAAGTATAACGCGGCTGAAACTATTTTCGGCCGCATATACGAAAATGGAATGATGATTACATCCCGGGTACAATCATCATTAAGGAATTTGTGCAAAGCACAGGCTGCGGGCCGGCCGGGCTTTGTTTGACGTATACCGGAGAAATGATGATTGACACTCCCTGTTCAATTATCATTTTGCAGTTTGTACAAAATTCAGGCTGCACATCTCCGCTCAATTTTATAGGAGTGAAAAAACAATGAACAGCGATCTCAACACCGTAATTATAGAAGGAAATGTAACACGACTTCCAGAAGTCAAAGTTACCCCGTCAGGTTTTACGATCTGTAAACTTTCTATTGCCGTAAACAGGCGTTATAAAAACACGGACGGCACTCCGGCAGAAGATGTCGGTTTCTTCGACATTGAGACATTCGGTAAAACAGCGGATGCCTGTGCAAAATATATACAGAAGGGTCAGGGAATCCGCGTAGAAGGATCTCTGAAACAGCACCGCTGGAAAGACAAAACTGATCATAACCTGAGCCGTGTGACCATTGAGGCGCAAAAAGTCGTATTCAAACCGCTGTTCAATCACAAAAAGGAACAGACTAAGGATGACAAAAATAAAGAACTGTCCGACTTAACGGAGGCGGCCGAAGCTGTATCACAGGAAATAGCAGGAACCGCCGTTTTCTAAAATACGTGACAAACCGCGCCGCAGACACGACCGGCAGTTTCACCTTCAGTGCGTTACGTGCGGCGGCGACGTTTTCCTCTGGAAGACGTCGTACCGTCACTACCGTTTCCGCTGTCAAGTCGTCCTCCGCCGGGATTCCGGTCTGCCGCGGTTTGTCTGTTCTCAGCTCTATAGCCCTCCATTTTTTCTGTCGAATAAAAGCCTTCTTTCCAGTTAAATCTGGAAGTGCCAGGCAGCGGCTGCTGCTTTAATAAAGCCGTAGAAACAGCTCTGAATTCATTTTTCCGTACCTTAGTCTTGGAAAAATCAAGCAGAACATGGCGGAATCCTAAACGATACAGTTTTTCCGACTTATCTACGATTGAAAAAGGTTCTTCCGGCATCACAAAAGATCCATCGGGCGTCGAATTAACTTTAAAATTCTTGTTTTCCCTGTCGCTGAAAAAAGTAAAATCGTATGATTTCGGAAGTTTAAACCGTATGCGGAACAAGGCCGGATAAGCATACAGGGTAACCATCACGCGCTTGCGCACGCCCGGCTCAAAGGTCGCTTCCAGATTCTTACGTGAATTTTCCAGCGGAGTAATAAAAGCCTCTATTCCCTGATTCTCAAGCCACGAAACGGCCCACCGGTTGAAGGTATACAAATAAGGGCCGCCGATAATAGAAACGTTTTTATTTTTCAGCAGTGCAATATGTGCAATATTATTAACAACATAGGTTTTAAATCCCAGGTTTATAAACTGATCAAGCGTCGTCTGCAGCTCATCTTCCAATCCCGCCGGACAGAAAGGGTCCAGTGAAATAATAATATCTTTTTTGGAAAAAGGAAGGACAATCTGTTTTTCCAGTATATCTCTTTTGCTTTCATTATTTAATTCGAGCAGTATCCGTACTGGCTTTCCTGCCTGAACTACAAACATATCGGAAACCGTTGAGACCTGAATATATAATCCGTCGGGGAAATATGGAATTTTATCCTGTCCAACCGGGGTCAGGTCCATTACCGGCAATCTTTCATCACCGGGCTGATTTCTGAAACGCCCTATGTCATTCGGAAGTACGTGCTTATATCGTTTTGACATAGATTTTGTCTGAAGAAGATACACCGTATCACCGGTCGTAAAACCAGCCGGAATATCAATCCAGCGGTTTCCCGTACGGTCAAATTCAACAGTACGAATTTTATAGCTGACGCGTTCCGTATCGTCTTTTTTATGAAGCCGTATAGAATCTCCCGGATCAGGATCATAGTTTCCTCCTGAAATTCGAGCCTGCTGCAGCGGTTCCACTGCTGTTATATCGCCGGGACGTGTGTCTTTTATTGTCCCGAGATAAATTCCGGTACCGCCGGCCTGCTTCGGATTAAGCACTGCAGCACCGACATTTTCAATACCATCCGGAACCGTTTTAAATCCGTACCAGTAGGTTGTTTTACTTCTGGCAAAATCAGTCGCCAGCATACGTTTTGCGGCGGCGGCAGCTCCTTTTTTATCTTCTTTATAGTGGTCCATGAGATAACGGTATGCAGCAACAACGCTTCCTACATACTCTGCACTCTTCATGCGGCCTTCAATTTTAAAAGAATTTACCCCGGCTTCTATAAGATCAGGAATCTTATCTATCAGCTGAAGGTCATCAGGAGAAAAATAATAGCCCTGGTCCATGCCGCCGGGAACTTCTGCGGTATAAAATCTTCTGCATGCCTGCGTACACATTCCACGGTTTGCAGATTTTCCTCCAAGGAAACTGGAAAACAGACATAAACCGGATTCACTCACACAGAGGGCTCCGTGCACAAAAATTTCGAGCTCGGTATTCGTTTTAGTTCGTATCTGTTTTATTTCTTCGAGCCCAAGCTCCCTCGCAAGTACGACTCGTTTCAGGCCTTCCTTACTTAAAAGATTTACCGCCGCCGCACTTTCGACATTCATCTGGGTTGAGGCATGCAATTCAAGATTCGGAAAAAATTCCTGAACCATTCTGATAATTCCAAAGTCCTGAACAATCAATCCGTCAGGACCGATTTTAGTAAGGTAGGAAAGGAACCGGTACAATCGTTCCGTTTCACGCTCTTCAGAGACGGTATTGACAGTAACATAAATTTTCTTGCCCTGTCTGTGAAGAGACTGAACAGCCGCCTCAAACTGATTCCACGCAAAATTAGACGATCGAAGCCGTGCATTAAAGCTTTTCAGACCAAGATACACAGCATCAGCACCTTCACCTATAGCCGCATCCAGAGATTCTATATTGCCCGCAGGGGCCAAAAGTTCTACCATACGTAAAATATATCATATTTTCCATTCGTTTACTACTATTGGATAAAAACGGACCGATACATCGTTCTTTTCCATCGGGGACGAAGTTATAACCGTTCGGGACGCGGGCAGAACAATAAAATTTTTTTATTGTTCAAAAACTTCCGCAGAATTAGCGGTTCCGGGAGTAGCATTACTCGATTTAACGACACTCCAGTCATTTTTTGAAACAGGAATTATATCAGTACCTGCAGCCCCGTTGCTGACCGCACGGAATAACGCTTCAGTATTCTGTCGGGAAAGAGTTCTTGTAACAGAAATTCCTTCAGAGGAAACAGCGTACTCCGGCTCTGTTGAATCCCATACGCCACACGCAACTGCTTTTTGCGCAGCCTGACGCATCTCATCGCTCTTCCAGTCTCCGGATTCTTCCTGTGTATACAGTAAAGCGTCCAGTATCCGGTCGTTAGCGCTGTTTTTAAGAAGAATTACATCTTGTATATCGCCCAAATGAGAAACAGTATTCCCGGCCCATAAGTCGCGTGCCGAGTTACAGGACCAGACCGCCGTTGAATCTGAAAAATCATCGTCAAGTTCACTGACGCATCCGTCCCCTTTTGACCGCAAATGTACCGTTACATAATCGCCCGGTTTGACAGTAACAGCAGGAAATTCATACATTTTGTCGCTGCCGTCATACGCACTGTAAAGTTCAAGACCGGAAAGATTTCCGCCAGTAAGTGCGAACACTTCTATAAATTCTACCCGGTATGCGGTATCGCTTAACTTGGCATATTTTGTTTCTATCTCATTCAGAATTATGCGCGGCACGTGTGCATTAAAACCGGTAAAAGGAATGCCGAAAGTTAACGTATTGCCATTTCCGTCTTCGATTGTCCCGTAAAGCAGATAAGACAGCCCGGTCTCTGCGGGCCTGATCAAAAACAGCCGCAGTTTTTTACCATCGTCGGTGTATTCTTCAGTCACATCGATACCATTCGTTTGAATTTGCTGCGCTACGTCGGCAGGATCCGGCGGCCGGACCGACTTAGTACCGGTGACCGGATCCTGCTCTATGACAACTGCCGATTTGAGACAGGTTTTCTCGGAAAAACTCAGCTCAAGCTGCGAAGGTCCGGTCACGGTAAATGAAGTAATCTGCGGCGGTGTATAATCACCACTGAGAATCTGGATACCCTCTTCCGTAATACGGCATGAAATATGACAGACGATACTTACAACAAGACATGTCAGGCAAAGAATCTTTGAAAGAAACAGCAGCGGTTTTTTATATTTTTTTAGTTTCAAATTCACTTGAGGCCCTCCATCTATATTTTTTGCCAGAAAACAGGTTTTTCGACCATACGGCGACAAAAAACAACCTCTTTTTTTTATCAGGGCTTTCTGGTAAAATCGGAATCATGAAATATGCCGTAAGAAAATTAAAACTTTATACTGCTATACATTGTGCTATCGATACGGATGACGGGAACGGAATGCTGAAAATCTGTACTTCGGTCAGTGATAAAAAAAATCTTGAAGTAAAAAGAGAAACGTATCTTGTAACGTGCCCGGAACCGGCACGGAATACCGAAATTCCAAAAGGAGATTATCTGTTCGTTCAGGGATTTCTGCCCCCTGATAGAGCAGCTTTTGCTGATGAAAAACCCGCTCCGGAACTTATTACCGCGGCAGAAGAATTATGGCTGGAATTTTTATGGGAAGATTTTACACCGGCAGATACCATAGTCTATGTGCGTTTTCTGTTACATGAAAATGAATACACTGATACGGCAACGGGTGAAAAAAAATCCGCCGGTACTGTTTTTCAGCTTTACCGGCGGACAAAAGAAGAGCTGTAATTTTTATTTTTCCAGCTGAAGTGTCTCAACCATGTATCGAATAGAAGTTCCTCTGGCCGTATCCAGCGTTTTTTCTACAACAAATACAAGACTTTTACTTTTTTCATTATAGAAAATTTTATCTATTCTGTACCCGGAGACACCTTTCCGTTTTATATCGGGAGAGCCCGCCTTAAAAGAAGCAATGTCGGTGCCGCTTCCGTCAACCTTTTTAACAGTGATATAAAATGAAGACAACACAGCTTCACCGTGTCCAACATACGTCGGAAGAATTTGTATATGATACGTCACCGGATTATCGATGCTGCTTCCCTTGAAATCCTTGAATACAATTTCATCCTGTGCTGACTTTGAGGAATCCTCATAAATATACAGAATATTATCGGAGGAAACCGGCGAACAGTCATATTTTTTTATTTTTCCATAATTTTTTGCTGCAAGCTTCTGATATGCTGCTTTACCGCTTTCCGCCGCAGTAGCATCGGACGGAAGAATTCTATACACTTCGCCGGGAACAAAAACATTCTTTGCTACATTTACCGTATAAATATCAGCCCATGCCTGAAAGGTTCTATCAATTTTTCCGTACTGAGCAAAAATATACGTTTTCCCGTCTGCAGAAAACCCTAAGTCTTCAAAGGCCGCAGCGTCCCCGGCAAAAGAAGAAAAGACGGCGGCCAATAAAATAAATCCACCTGCGATAAGCTTTTTCATGTATCCTCCCATAACGGTGTACACTAACATTGTCGGTTTTTTATCATAACTCTTTACTAAAAATTAACGGCAGAGTATGATTCGGTATGGTTCTAAAAACTCGTAACCGGCTGACGCTTGCGGTTCTGTTTTTTTCTCTTTTCAGCATTATGGCAGCCAGTATTATTTTCATACAGGCGGTAACATCAAACCAGATACTTCCCCCGCCTCTTGCAGCGAATATTTCCCATTCTTCCATTTTTTTTCTCAAATACAGCTTTCCGGCAACGTTGCTTGCAATTGCGCTGCTTATTTTATATGTTCCAGTCACGCTGTTTCTTATTTATGTAAATTTTGAAAAAACACAGGCATCAGAGATAGTGTTCTTTATTCTGTTTTTAATCGGCTGCCTCACGGAACTGTCCAGGCTGCTGAATCCTTTGTTCGGTTTATGGCGGTCATTCTCAACGTTTTTTATTATCAGTAACCGTTTTGTACTGTTTGGAAGAATTCTGGCTCCGTTGAGCCTTCTTTTTTCAACACTTATGAACGAAGCCGAACAACGGCAGGATATAGAAAGGAATTTGACCGTCGTCATCGCCGTAGCAGCGGTCTTTGCCATAATCATACCGTTAGATACAGCGCATATAACTCCTACCTGTACCATACCGTGGGCATACGGACATTTATTTACCGGAATTTTCGCACTTATTTCCATAACCACGGCAGTAACGCTGTTTCTGAAAGCAAAAAATCAGGACAGTAAAGAAATGTTGGAAATATTTACCGGATTCATTCTTCTCTGCAGCGGCTATAATATTCTGACGGCGGCTTACAACTGGGGAGCTCTCACTGCAGGAGTTCTCCTGCTGGCAACCGGAACCTTCAGATATTTAAAAAGTCTGCATATCTTATATCTTTGGCAATAAAAACTGGGCAAGCCCGCCCAGAACAACGGGTATGAAAAGATTATCCCAATCCTTCAGCGGAAGCATTTCAATAAACATGGCTGCTGCTGCAATTAAAAGAGCAAGAACAGAATTTCCGGCATAAACAAATACAGCGCAAAAGGTAGCGGTAAAACAGGTAAGACTGCCGGCTGCGGTTTTTCCGTTCGTCAGCGGTAACTTTACCTGTCCAAACAGTTTTCCGGCGAGACTTGCAAGTCCGTCTCCGAACGCAAGCGATAATATACCTATTGCGGCAGCCGGTTCATTCCATAAAAGGGCAGAAATAATAATACCGAGAACAAGTGTCACCGGTCCCATGACAAATCTGTTTTCATCCCGCTTGCGGGCCGCTGCTTCAGTAACAGCTGAAATCAGCGGAACCTTTCTGCCTTTGAGCCGGCAGATTTCTGCACTACAGTAACAGACAAGAGCGGAAAAAAGAAGTCCCAGAACAATCCAGTAGAATCTGGAAAGCAGAAACGGTATTAAAGCAGTACATAAATGGATGGATTTCCTGAACAGTTCTTTTAGTATCGTATTCCAATACTGTCTGACCGTAATACCAGATTTGTCACAAAAAACTCTCATTGTTTCATTCCGTTTTCATAGGTCAGCGTTCTCGGTATGACGGTGTAGATAGCAGGACTGTAGTCCGGCTGTGGATGCGAAGCATAGGAACTGTTACGCTGTGCAAGATTACTGCCGGGGAGCCGGACCATGGTGGACTGATTACGGGTAAGGGCGTCCCATGCACGCATAGACTCGGAAAAACGAACTATTGCTTCAGCATTCAGAGAGCTGTTCCCTGTTTGAGCTGCAAGTCTGTACAAGGTCACTCCAAGGTTATTTGCAGCCTTCATATAAAGGTCCACAAGATTTCCATCTTCCGGTGTAACTTGCGGCAGCAGGATTCCCTTCCGGGCCCGTTCCGTATCAAGATTTGAAAGAAGATTTTCATAGTAACCTTTTGCTGCGAAATCATCGTTGCGAAGAGAAAGCACATTACCAAGAGCCAGAAGAAGATTATTATCACTCAGCCGGTCACCGGCGGCCTTAACAAAAGATCCCCATGCACCAAGGTAATTATCAGAACCATACTGGATAAATCCTATATGATATCGTATTTCGGGAGTATCATTGTTATTTGCAATAGATTTTTCATAATTACGAAGAGCATTATCCATATCCCCCGAAACGAAATAATCTATATCAGCCATATCAGCATACAATTTCCCGGTATTTTTATCACCTGAAGAAAGACCGGAATTTTTCTGTTCCAGTTCAAATAAATCGATACCTTTCGTATACGTTTCCGTCGCTTTTATGTATTCAGAATCATTGTTGTATAGTTCTCCCAGCATTCTGTACGTATCAATCTGCCGGAAAAGATCCTTCGGCGTTCTTGTCTTTATCGTATCATAAAGCTTTAATGTTTCTTCCAGGCTCAGCTGCGCCAGACGTGAATTTTTTCTGTTTACAAAATACCGCGCAAAATTATAATGCGCCGTCGGATTTGCGGGATCTGCATCAATCGCCCGCTGAAGCATTTCCCGTACATCTTCTATATAATTCCGCAAATATTCATCAGAAGAAGAAAGCGGTGCATAAAGTTTATCAAGAAGATACCCGCTCAGTGAAGTCCAATCCTGTGCACCAAGTGATTTTTTATTCGGGAAGAAGATATTTTTCAACTTGAGAACTTCACGCAAATTGTCCGTCTGTATAAAATATCGCATCATCCGGGAAAGATATAAATTGGTTGAGCCGTAAAGCTGTATAAGACGGGAATACTGGACACGGGCATCTTCCAATTTTGACGGATCTTCAGATTCACCCCAATCCATATAGGTATCGCCGAGCTGCAGCAAAGCCTGCTTATCATTGATGTAATGATCCAGAACATCGCGTTTCAGTATTTGCTCTGCCATCGCATAATTAGCTAAATTCCTGCGTTCCATGTCCGCATAATCGAGGCCTGCCTGCTTATCGTAATCAAATACGTTCAGAATGTTTTTATACATATCTTCTGCACGATTATACTGCTTGTGTTCCCGATAGCCCGCTGCATATTTAAAAAACCATTTCTTCTGCAGATCGTAGGAGACGGCCTCGTTGAATTTACCGTCTGCCTGAGGATATTCATCTGCCTGAAGAAGTTCATACCCCTGTTTGTAAAGTTTTCCTGCCATAAGCGGTCTGTAAACGAACCGTTTCGAAAACATAAATAGTCCAAGTCCGATGATCACGGCACAGATACCCAAAAGTGTTCCCGGAATTATTCTGTTTCTAAGCTGGTACTGCAAAGATGCTTTGTAGGAAGCATACTCGGATGCAGTTCTCCGTTCGTAGTCCCGTGGAACATTCAGGGATATATCCAGCATCTTTTCAAGCTGTGCAGCCACCTGACGGGCAGGAAGCCTCTTTATAATATTACGGATTATCTCAAAAACCGCATCATCGGTAAATTCGTTTTTTACAATGAGATCTTCGACTGCTATTCTGACATTCAGCGGATACAGCAAAAGATTTTTTTTAAATTTTTCATAATCGGCATCAGAAAGTTCGTTACGATGAGGAGCTGCCGTTTTTTGCGCATTCGAATAATCCGGCGTCGGCAGATTTTCAAGTTCCGCGGACGTCGTATCGGAAAAGCCCGGTATTTCGAATTCCGATATTTCACCAGGAGCCGTTCCTTCAAGCTCAAAATCATCGCCGGCTATCTTTTCATCCGTATCAGGGATATCAAAATCAGGAAGATCAACCGAGGCTGTTTTATCAGAAGAATCATCATGAACGGGAAAATCAAAATCAATATCATCCATTGCAGAGGTATCAATATCGTTTAAAGATTCGCCGGAAGCATCATCGGCGCTGTCAGTTACCGGTACGGCTGATTCTTCTTGAATTTCAGAAGTATCTGTTTCCGGTGCCGGTTCTGCAGAGTTTTCGGGAATTTCCGCAGGGTACTCTGAGCTTTCACCTTCATCGTTTTCGGTTAATGGCGTCTCATCAAGGTCATCAACATCAAACAATCCCTCTGGTATACTATCAAGGTTAAAATCCTCATTGGCCTGTTTCTCATCAGACTCTGACAACGCCGCTGGTTCTATCTGATGACCGGAGGGACCTGCATCCGTTTCAGCAATTTCTTCCGGCAGATCTGCGGATAAATCGATTGACTCTCCATCAAAGGCAAAGTCATCAAAATTATCCGAGTCTTCACTATTTTGCGAATCAGAATTTTCCGGTTGTACCTGAATATTTTCCGTCTCCTGAGGTGTTTCTTCAGGTGATTCAGGCGTAACTGCTGTCCCGGCAGAATCATCAGAAACCGAATCGAGAAAATCATTCAGATCGGCTTCTTCAGGTTCGACAGCAGTATTCTGGAGGGAATCAAGCAGTGTATCTAAATCTGCAGAAGCATCCTCTTCCGGAGACACTGATTGAGAAGCCTCGTTCTGAAGCTCCGCATCAGACTGGGTCTGTTCGTCTGGGGTTTGATTTTCGTCTCTGTTCCGCGGCATCCCCAAGATGAAATCTTCCGAATCATCCCTCGTATCTATATCCTGAGGAATAGGAACAGAAACCGGTTTTTCCCCACGGTCCGCCCGAAGCTTTATCTCATCACCAAGGTTCAGCACATCTTCGCTGAATTTTTTCAGCTGATTTAATCCCGGCATTACTTTCTAATTGTAC
>JALCCK010000064.1 GCA_022640795.1 Treponema sp. | reverse complement strand
CTCATGCAAGAGGACTCAAAATCATGATAGATTTAGTCGTTAATCATACCAGTACGGAACATCCGTGGTTCATTGAAAGTTCGAAAAGCAGAAACAATCCGTACAGCGATTTCTATATTTGGCGGGACGGAAAAAACGGCCTGCCGCCGAACAACTGGGGAAGCGAATTTTCCGGGAGTGCATGGCAGTACGTAAGAGAACGGGATCAGTACTATCTGCATCTGTTTACACCGGAACAGGCCGACCTGAACTGGGAAAATGAAGCGGTCAGAAACGAAGTATTTAAAATCATGACATGGTGGTGCGATAAAGGCATAGACGGATTCCGTATGGATGTCATAAATATGATCAGTAAAGAACCGGGTCTGCCGGAGGGAATAAAACAGGAAGGTGCTCTGTTCGGTGACCGGAACGCATATGTATGTAACGGTCCGAAAGTACACGACTATCTGCGTGAAATGAACAGAAAGGTTCTTTCCCGATATAACCTCGTTACCGTTGGAGAAACTCCCTGTGTCACCGTTGATGAAGCGGTAAAATACACGGGATCCGATGAAGGGGAACTGAATATGGTTTTCCAGTTCGAAGCAATGCAATGCGATTCCGTGAACGGAAATAAATGGACCGATAAAAGATTTTCTCTTCCGGAATTGAAAAAAATATATGCAAAGTGGCAGAGCGGACTTGAGGGGAAAGGCTGGAACAGTCTCTATATGGAAAATCATGATCAGCCCCGCTGTATCGGCCGTTACGCAGACGATAAAAAATTCAGAGTACTTTCTGCAAAAATGCTGGCAACCTGCCTGCATCTGCAGAAAGGAACCCCCTACGTCTATGAAGGGGAAGAGCTCGGAATGACAAATACTCATTTTGACACAATAGACGAACTCAAAGATATAGAATCGGTCAACGCCTACCGTGAAATGACAGCCAACGGAACAAGCCCTTCCGATATGATGCGGTATATAAACCTGAAAGGCCGCGACAACGCACGAACGCCGATGCAGTGGACTGGCGGCAAAAATGCAGGTTTTACAACAGGGACCCCCTGGCTCGCCGTTAATCCGAATTATAAAGAAATTAACGCAGAAAAGGAATGCAATGATCCCGATTCTGTTTTCAACTATTACAAAAAGCTTATTCTCCTGCGTAAAACGAATCCGGTCGTAACATACGGCAAATTTGAGCTGCTCTTACCGGACGATAAAAATCTGTTCGTTTATACCAGAACGCTGAACACCACACGGCTGCTGGTTATCTGCAACTACTGTGCAGAGCAGATTGCGTTTGAAATAGGACAGGAATGGCAGGGAGCTTCTCTCCTCATTTCAAACTATTCGCGGGGAACGGCACCCGGACCGGGAATTTACAAACTGCGCAGTTACGAAGCTATCGCACTGATAGTCAATTAAACGACACCGGTAAACCCGCCGAAAACCGGCGGGAACCGTTTAATTGACCTCTCACGGTATTCTTATTATTATAGAACTATGTTTTTTACTATCCGGCACGACTCGTTGAAGAAAACTCATCTCCCGCTGATAAACATGGTGATATTTCTTCCTCTTCTGTTTTCATGTAAATCGATAGAACCGCAGGTAAAATATAACGCTGAAATTAAAAATCTTGATACGCCGTCAATAAATCTGGATACGCTCAACATTGAAACAAATATAAACGGATATGATCCGCAGACTATTTATGTAACAACAACGACGCAAACGTTTTGCAAAGGATTTCAGTTCACCTTACGTGCGGGACGGATATGGGTCAAAACCGTCGAAAATCAAAAATGGCATTTATTCCTCAAAACGGGTCTCCCCTATTCTAACGAATTCAAAGATACGGACACATGGTTTCCTTCTCCCACCGCAATAACGGAAATAGCAGCCGATGCGGATACGCTCATCGCGTTTGATGCGGACGGCTGTATGTATCGGTGTTATCTGCCGAAACACCTGTTGTCGATTCCCGGAACATGGGATATCAAATTCGGCTGGCCGAATAAAAAACAGGTAAAACTGAACGATCAGGTAGAAAATAACAGAGGCTGGGGAGTCGGTGTACGAAGAACGGATATTCTCTGGTATGAAGACAGATTCGGTAACCAGCATCATTACGGAACAATGGGGCTCGAAACGCTTTATTTTCTGGCAAAAGACGGACAGACAATCTATTTCACAGATTCGGGCATGCCCGTTGATTTCAGTAATACAATTCTCGGACCTGAAAACGGCACGTTTGTAGCTGAAAATCTCAGTGCGAGCGGATCGACGCTGTTTTTAATAAACAAAGCCGGAGAAATGTATACGAGGCTTATCGACTTTGATACGATGGGTTGTGATCCCATGTTTTTTAAGTATACCTATAAAAAAGAAAAGCAACCGTATAAAGGCAGCGATTATCGTTCGAACTTTACTCACTGGGCACTGCCGAACGAAGACTGGAAGAAACAGCCGGAAATAAAACTGACGGGCAAAGCCCGCCTTTCAAAATTCATTTCAATTACACAGAACGGACAGGGAAACAACGCCCGTTCACTCCGGGTAGCAGGTTTTTCATCTGAAGGTAAACCGGGATACTACAGCAAACAGATTTCCGACAAAGAATGGAAATTCAGCACGGCACCGCTTGTCCTGCCGGCAAAAGACCTGCTGCCGCTGGCACTACCTGACGCGCTTGTTACGGACGAAATTAAAAATGAAAAAGCTGCCCTTTCCGGGAAATCTCCGGCAATTTCATATAAAGGCTCTATTCTCGATAACGGCCAGCGTATTCCCGGCATTATTTGTTCAATACCGGATTTTACGCTTACCAGTGAAGGGAAATGCACCCTCGTTATTACAAAAGGTTCAGAAACAAAGAGGCTGACGCTCTATCCGGTTGAAATGTGGACATACATGGAACGATATGATCCCGGGCGAGATGGTACGCCGAAGAATTATTTCATAACTTCGTCTGTCGATAAAGAAGCGCTGGAAACTCACGACAAAGAATTCGGCGCAGTTCTTACCGCTATTTTCGGCGGCAAGGATAAAAAGCTGTTCGCCTTTTCTGCAGAAGCGACAGTTTCCTACATTGAAATCTATACCAATGAAAACAAAAATAGAAATGGTTATGCACTCTTCATGATTTCACAACCGGCGCAGGACTATACGCTGCTCAAGCCGGATGACTACAAGACGAAAGAGATCCGTAATCAACCGATAATTGACCGGTATTATGCAGCTGATCTGCTGCTGCCGGCCGGCAGCAGGTATTCATTCAGGGACGGTCTCGTCATAGCAAAAAAAATAGAAGATAATAAAAAATATATCCAGACATTGAAAGACGGCATGATAAAGGGCAGACAGGACAGTCAGCGGTCAAATATGTCACGATGGGGATACAACGCGGCCGACCTTATAGCAACCGTCACTCTTCTAAATCAGATAGATTTTCCTAAAATTAAAACGGTGACATCATTCGGAGGCGATATCATGGCAACTAATGCCGAAAACTACGCAGCCCTTTCCGAATACAGATCATTTACCTATCCATACCTGATTGAACTCGTTGAACTGCGAATAAAAAGTTATGAAAAACTTCTTGATACCATAAAAGGACAGGATGATGTCAGCATTTGTCCTGCATTAAAGAACACGTATCCCGAATATTATTCAAGCATCGGACTTCCGAAACACATCACCGGTTTTTCGCCGTCGGCAGACTGTAAGGCACTGATCACGCAGCCTTCGTCGATTCCGGTATTAGGCTGCCTTGCGCTTTTTCTCGACGACGATAAAAAATCAGGAAGCCTTTTTATCGATATGCCGGAAGCAGCAGAACAGATTTACCGGCGTGGACCAAAGGAAAATTCCACTGAACAACTAGCAAAAAAACCTTTGACGATAAACATCACTTTTTATAAAACAGTTGATAATTCTTCTCCGCTTCAGTATGATGCGGGAATACTAAACCTGACTAAAAAATCAGGGAAACTGGAATGGAACGGTTCCGAACTTAAAATATGGGTTCGAACAGGAATATTCTCAAAAAAATTATTATTTAGAGGAACAGCTACAGGAGATGAAAATGACATCTGAAGAACGGAAACAGAAAATCAGCGCGCTTGAACGGCGGAAAAAAGGTTTTATGCAAAACAGATCTATTACGGCCGTCGTTTTTGCACTTATTCTGTATGATACGATAAAAGCAGGCAGGGAAGATAATCCTGCATGGTATTTTTATCTGATTATGGGAATTATGCTGGCCTGCCTCGTTTTTATTGCAATACGGGGAACACTAGCGACGAAAAAGGCGGACAAAGAGTTGAACGAACTCGTCGAAGAAGAAAAAGCCGAAAAAGAAAAAGAAGAACAGATTACTGCAGCAGATGAATCAGAAAACTGATATAACAGAACCTTTTTCCGGTGTTTCAATTGTACGGAGCTCGACCAATACGGGGATTATCTGTGATGAAGGGGCAACTCCGGTAGCCGTTTATCTCGTCGATACGACACAAAATTCAGATGACAGCAAAGCAGTACTTGATTTCATTGAAAGCAAATATCCATCCGGTTCTGACGGTACCGGCGGTTTCCGGATAAAAACAGTAATCGTAACTCATGCACATGCAGATCATTGCGGCGGAGCTGCCTGGTTTGCAGCCAGAACGGGGTGCGAAATATGGAGCCCAAAAAATGAAAAAGCCGGTATAGAAAATCCGTTTATCGAAAATTCCATAATCTGGGGAGGTTTTCCGCTGCCAGAATTCAGACGCCCGTATTTTGAAGCTGCGGAATGTCAGGTCACAAAAGTAATCACACCGAAAGACAAAATACAACTTCTGTCAGGTGCAAAAATAGAATTTGTTCCGCTTCCCGGACATCATTATGATATGGTCGGCGTACTCTGCACAAATCCGGACGGAAAACGGATTCTGTTTGCTGCCGATGCACTGTTCGGAAGAAACCATATCGGAAAATACTGGATACCGTTTCTCTATGATGTGGGGGAATTCAAAAAATCTTTAAAAAAACTTGCAGGAATTAAAGCTGATTTGTATGTTCCCGGTCACGGCAAACCGGTGACACAAATACAACCGCTCTGTGAACTTAATCTCATCGCTATTCTTTCGACCGAAAATATAATTTTAGAGCTTCTGCAAAAACCGCTGACAACAGAAGAACTTCTGAAGAAAGTTGCTGATGCAAACAACATTCCGCTTGCGCTCAGCCAGTATGTACTTATCGGCAGCACAATCCGTTCCTACCTTTCCTATCTGTACCGGTCATCAAGAATCCGGTACTATATTGAAGATAACAGACTGTACTGGCAGATAACTACCTGATACGTTACGCTTCTTCTTTCCACCCTTCGACAATGGCAACACCGCTTGATGCACCGAGACGGGTGGCACCTGCCTTTACAAGCTCTGCAGCCTGATCCGCCGTGTGGATACCACCTGAAGCTTTTACCCCCATGCCGCTGCCGACTGTCTTACGCATAAGTGCCACATGATGAACAGTCGCACCGTTGGGAAGAGAAGTACCATCGGCAGCTTTCGGCGTACCAAACCCCGTCGACGTTTTTACAAAATCTGCTCCGGCAGCCTTTGCACACAGGCAGACCTCGGCAATTTCTTCATCCGTCAGATAGCAGGTTTCGAGAATAACCTTTACAACAACCGGTTTTCCGACAGTTTTTCCTGTTTCCCGGGCAGATTCGACTACCACACGTATGTCATTCTCTACATCTTCATACCGATGCTCTTTTGCAGCCCCAATATCGATTACCATGTCAACTTCATCAGCTCCATTCACAACCGCATGTTCGGTCTGAGCAGCCTTATCTTCTGAAGCAGAAGCACCAAGGGGAAAACCAATGACCGTACACACTGAAACACCAGTGCCTGAAAGAAGTTCAGTTGCCTGTTTTACGTTCACCGGATTGATGCACACAGAAGCGAACTGATACCGTTTCGCTTCTTCACATAATTTTTTGATCTGATCCTTTGTCGCCACAGCTGAAAGCAGTGTATGATCTATCATCTTTGCAATCTGTTGTTTAGTCATAAAAACACCTCCTCCCGAGTATACAGCGATTTTTTTGATTTGTCACTAAAAAAAAATATAGGTATCTAAAATATTTTTTTTCCAAAACAGACACTTTTACCGTACCTGCAGTGCACCCATCGGGCAGTATCTTGTACATTTTCCACACGAGATGCATTTATCCTCATCGATGACCGGTGCTAAAAAACCTACTTGTGAAATAGCCTTGACCGGGCAGACTCTCAGCGAAGGGCACCGGTGGCTCTGCGGACATCTTTTTTTTACAACAATAACGCTCATTTTTTTCTCCTCGAAAAGTAATGGAATAACTAAGCCAATTACAAAAGTCTCGCAACTTTCGCAATTGGCTCAACTATATATCTTATTTACCGTTTATAATGTGACAGAGTCACAGAAATAAAACGTTCCTAACCTACCGCATCCATTCCGGAACAAAAGCCTCTTGAAATTCGATTATATGTATGTTATTTTAGTAGCATAATTTATCCTTGGAGGCTATTACATGGCATACAAAATCACAGACAAATGTATAAACTGCGGAACATGCGAACCTGACTGCCCGGTCGGCGCTATCAGCGAAAAGGACGGGAAAAGAGTCATTGACGCGGATACCTGCATCAGCTGCGGAACATGCGCAAGCGAATGTCCGACAGAAGCCATTGTCGAAGAATAAAAAATTATTCCGATAATGAAAACAGGTTCCATAATCGGGAACCTGTTTTTTGTTGAAGAATATGATTATGCTGAAAAAAATTGCAGATAGGTATGTAAAATTGTTTTCTTCCCTCGGTAAAATTCTGCTGCTGCTTGCGTTCTGTCTGGGGACCGGATTTATTATCGTCTGGCCGCTCTGGAAATGGGCTACCAGCGCTCCGGTTTCATATACGATAGCAGTAGCTGCAGCACTGGCCGGAATCATTCTGTATTTCTTATTCAGACGGCTTCACAGAAAAACAAAAACGGAACTGGTGACCGGCCTGCTTAAATTCTGCATACTCGCAGGCGGTATAGTCATCTGCATTCTGCTCGTTTTACACGGACACCGGTTTCTGGCACTTCCGGTAGTTCTGCTCATGATCTTTTTGTACGGAATGACCGGAAATGGTTTAAAAAGAAGTGAAAAAAAATAGTTTTGTCATTCTGCTGCTCTTTCTGGCGGGAACGGCACATGCCGGTCAAAAAACCGTTTCTATCCCCCGGGAAAAAATACCGACCATTACTTCACTTGATTCGTATAATCCGGTATTCATTCAGTATTCTGAAGAAGTGGAGAATGCCTACAAAAACTTTGCTGCCGGGAAAAAAAATGTACAGAATTTTTACCGGTATGTCGTAGAAAAAAACGATACGCTTTTTCAAATTGCAGCACGCTGTTCAGTGCCGTATGAAACGGTAGCGACACTTAATAATATAACGGATACGGCAGAACTGACGGCAGGCAGCGAGCTGGTACTTCCTGTAGTTGCAGGAATTTTTATTGCCGACAAACCAAAATCAAATATTGAAATTCTTTTACGAAATAAATATGCTTTTCGGTTTGAAGATAGTCAGTTTATGTTATATAATTACAACGGTCGGATTTATTGTTTTTTAGAAAATGTACGGTTTGATTCGACAGTACGCGCATTTTTTCTTGATTCTGAAATGAAACTTCCTGTTGCACACGGAATTCTGACATCTCCGTATGGGATGAGAGAAAGCCCGTTTACCGGCAAAATGTCATTCCATAAAGGAATAGATCTTGCAGTCCCTGTTGGAACAGCTGTTTTGGCATGCAAACACGGGGTCGTGATTGCGGCAGTAAAAAATAATTCAGTATTCGGGAATTATGTCATTCTTAAACACGACAACGGTATGACAAGTGTTTATGCCCATCTTTCCCGAATCCTGGTAAAAAAGGGACAGGCCGTTTATGGAGGAAACGAATTGGGACTTTCAGGAAACAGCGGAGAATCGACAGGACCGCACCTTCATTTTGAAGTAAGAATAAACGGCATCGCGAAAAATCCTGCCAATCTGCTTCCCCTGGAACAACATACAACGAAATAGTCATGAATAAATTTTATATAGCACTATTAAAAAGACGGGTCCGCTCCCTTGCAATCATTACGTTCGTGTTACTCTGCATTGCAATGGATGCAGCGGCGGAACAGTTTCGTGTCCACCAGCTGCTGGTTGCAAAACTGGATACCACGGGAGAAGAAGCAACCGTGGATGCAGTCGCTACTGATTCAGTAGCAGTATTTTTACCCGCTGACATAACCTTCTTCAGAGGAATAGAACTTAATATAAAAATCCCTGAAGAAATAGCAGGCTGGAGGGACAGCGTCGCATATTCGTTCTACAGGAATATAACACCCCTTCCGCAGGCCGGTACGATAGACTATGAAGGTACAAAAGATTATCTGAGCACGCTTCCGGCAAAACTCTCGTGGACATTACAAATTCCCCTGACAAAAGACAGTTCCTTTGAAACGACACCCTATACGACGATACTGCCGGTTATCCCCGACATAACGAATCGTTTTATTTTTTTCAGAATGCAGCCCGCAATGAAAGGTATACCCGAATCGGCATTGAATTCAAAACTGAAAATATCTGTAAAACCGGTATACTTTGATGAAGGAAGACTTACCCTCGATATCAGCGGACCATCGGCCGATATAAAACCATATACGGTATTTTTAGATGACAAAAACATCTCACTGGATAACGGAAAATGCATTCTTGCTACCGGTGTTCATACGGTCTCCATTGTTTCAGATTATTACCGGAACGAAATACGCACCGTACAGATAAATCAGGCGCAGGATTCCCTTCTTACAATTAAACTGCGGGATATTGCGCCAACCGTACGGGTAACAGCTCCACAAAGTACGATCGTATACCTTGACGATACGGAACTTACCACGAAAAATCAGGAACTGGTGGTAACCCCGGGAGATCACAAAATACGTTTCGTCATAGGAGACTACGAGGTTGTAAAAACGGTCAGTGCGAAAGACGGGCATTCATACACGGTTTCGCTTTCCATCGATGCAACTGTTGCTGAAACGGAATAATTTTCTGATTTTATTAAAGTTTTCAAAAAAGCAGACGATATTATAAATGCCGGTTACATAATTTCCCCTCCCACCCATGCAGCCGGCTGCCTGATGGGCATTGGCCGGTTCATGCCGGCCATTTTTTATTTACGGCTGCAAACAATTCATTTTCATTGACAAAAACACCTATTTTTTCTATTCTATTGCAATGGCCAGAATTAAAAAATCGACAATAGTACAGATTTCCATTCTGTTTGCTTTTTCCGCAATTTTCGGTATCGGGCTCGGATGGAGTATTGCAACGACCGTCAATACAGAAAATACAGAATATTTTACCGATTTTACGACTGCACTGCCGACAAAACTGCTTGATATAAACGGAGAGCTTATAACGGAATTCGCTTCCGATGAAAAACGGGAAATAATAAGCCTGCAAAAACTTCCCCAGGATATGATTGATGCATTAATCACACGGGAAGACAGGATATTCTTTGAACATCATGGATTCAGCGCAAAATCTGTTCTCAGAGCCGTACTGGGGAAACTCACGGGGCTGTCGCTCGGCGGCGGTTCGACGCTGACCCAGCAGATAGCAGGAACGCTTTACTGTGACAGAACGGAAATTTCAATATCACGAAAGATAAAAGAACTCTGGTGGGCTGTTCAGATGGAACGGCGCTACTCGAAAAATGAAATTCTGGAACTCTACCTGAATAAAATCTATTTTGGCGGCGGAACGTACGGAGTAAATGCAGCTTCAAAATACTACTTTGGACACGGCGCTGAACAGATAACACCGGCAGAAGCGGCAATTCTGGTCATACAGCTTTCAAATCCGGCCTTCTATAATCCGTTCGAACATCCGAACCGTGCAATGGAACGGCAGCAGAATGTTCTGAACGACATGGTAGCAGCCGGATATATTACGAAAGAACAATCCCAGCAGTCATTCGATGACTTCTGGGGCAAATTCGACTATACCAGAACCGCTGCATCAGCGTATTTTATGCGTGACGATAAAGCGCCGTGGTTCAGCGAATATGTCCGCCGTGAACTCGGAAACCTTATCTACGGATCGCAGGATATCTACACAAGCGGATTTACCGTCAATACAACACTTGACCTCAAACGGCAGGACGTTGCACGGGATGTCATGACCCGGTATATCGGGCGTGCCAACCGGCTCTATAAAGCGTCCAGTTCAAAACGGAGCTCGGAAGCTTTCAATACGTATATTCCAATGACCGAACTTATTTCGCTTGTCTTCAATCTGCCTTCACTAAAGGTCTCTGAACAACGTAATGAAGCGGTAGCGCAGTCAACATTTACTTCGGAAATAAATCCGGTCGTCGATGTATTCTCATTGATGTTCGGACTCGAAAATCTCAAAGTCGGCGTCGTCAACAGATCTAATGCTATCGCCGAGCAGCAGGCCGACGAAACAACCATAGAAGGAACGCTGATTGCAGTTGAAAATAAAACAGGATACATAACATCACTGATAGGCGGAAGTAAATTCGACCAGAGCAATCAGTTTATACGGGCTGTACAGGCAAAACTGCAGCCGGGATCGACCTTTAAACCGTTATATTACTCTGCAGCAATCGATTCACGTAAATTTACTCCGACAACGGAAATTTCGGATACGCCGGTCGTATTCCATACGGCAGACGGCAAGCCGTATATTCCCCAGAACTTTAAAGGTGAATGGAAAGGAAATGTTCAACTCTGGTACGCACTTGCCCACTCGATGAATGTTCCCTCGCTTAAGGTCCTCGACGGAATCGGATTTGACGCAGCTATACAGCGTGCCGTCTCACTCCTTGGAATCAGCAGGGAAGAGCTCCCTTCGAGAGGATTCAATCCGGTCTATCCGATCGGGTTGGGAGTCTGCTCGGTACGGCCGATAGAAATGGCCAGAGCTTTTGCCATATTTGCAAACAGCGGAAAAGAAGTTACTCCTATAGCAATCCGGTCCGTCGAAGACAAAAACGGAAATGTTATTTTAAATCCGGAACGCGAAGTCCGGGAAGAGCAGCAGGCAAAGGGTGATGCAATACAGGTTATTTCCCCGCAGACAGCATATGTTATGACAAAACTGCTTGAAAATACGGTACAAACGGGAACTCTCGCATGGGGATCAAGCAATGCTTCCGACGACTGGAGCATGAGAGGATCAAAATTCACCTTTACCGATAAAGACGGACACGAATTTACGATGCCGGCTGCAGGTAAGACCGGTACGACTCAAAACTGGGCAGACGCATGGACGGTCGGATACACACCGTATCTGACGGCAGCATTGTGGTTCGGATTCGACAAACCCGGACAGTCTCTCGGTCTCAGTATTACCGGTTCAACACTTGCGGGTGTCGCATGGGGCGATTATATCAGAGATACTCACAAAGACCTGCCGTTCAAGGATTTTGAAAAACCGCTCTCAGGAGTTATAAAAGTAACGGTCTGTTCCGTCAGCGGACAGCTGCTTACGCCGGAATGCGGTAATAACAAGACGACGCAGTGGTTCCTGTCGGGGACAGAACCGACAACTATGTGTACAATACACTCCAATACGTCTGGACGGACGCTGGCGCTTTCCCGTCTGGAACGTGAAAAATACCAGTCGGGCTATCATTTCACCGAACAGCCGGATGATGCGCCGCTCTCCTATAATCTCGATTTTCTGAAAGATAATAATTTTACACTGAAAAAAGAGGATACCGGTCAGAATGGAGAAACACAACAGCAGAATGACCAGACGACTGATACCGCTCCTGCCGTTTCCGGTACAAAAACTTCAGAAGAAGCACCGGATTATAACTATCTGCTTGATTGATACTTTTTTTCCGGTATAATGTAATCATGCTGGTAAATATATCCGAAATAACTGTAAAAAGAAGAGTACGAAAAGACCTCGGAGATCTGGAAGCTTTAAAAGACAGCCTCAGACGGTACGGCCTTTTGAATCCCATTACATTGAACAGTAAATATGAACTGATCGCAGGAGAACGCAGACTTGAAGCTGCAAAAGCAATCGGCTGGACAAGCATAAACGCCAGTATTATCGATAACGCCTCTCCCGCGGTACAGCTGGAAATGGAAATAGAAGAAAACAATCAACGGAAAATTTTTACCGATGCAGAATTACTGGAAGGGTACCGGCGGCTGGACCGTCTGAACCATCCGAATATTTTTGTACGCATCTGGAATGCCATAAAAACATTCTTTCTCCGCATTCGACGAAAAACACACCGCTGACCGGCTGCTAGTTGAGAACGACCCGTACAACTTTCTTCTTTCCGGCCTTCAGAACAAATTCTCCGTCATCGTCAGCGGCAGCAAGAGTTACCGCATCATGAACGTCTGAAACCCGGCATCCGTTAATCGAAGCTCCTCCCTGCTGAATAAGACGGCGTATATCACTTTTAGAACCGCCGATGCCTGCGGCCGCAAAGAGGTCAATAACGCCTATTCCGTCCGCCACCCGTGATTTTTCAATCGTTGCGGTCGGCATATGATCTTTATCTCCCGTTCCGCTAAATGCAGCTTTCGCACCTGAAAGTGCCGTACCGGCAGCTTCTTTTCCGTGTATCAGCGTCGTTACTTCATACGCAAGACGCTCTTTTGCTTCATTGATATTGCCGGAAGCAATCTTATCGATGTCTGAAACCGGCAGGAACGTAAACTGCAGCAGGAATTTACGTACATCTGCATCAGCGACATTTCTCCAGTACTGGAAGAAATCGAAGACGCTTGTCATCGCCGGATCAAGGAATATGGCACCTTTTTCCGTTTTTCCCATCTTCTTTCCATCCGACCGGGTAACCAGCGGAAAGGTCAGTCCGTACACTTCGTGTTTCCTGTTGAGCTCAGTTGTTCCCCCGAGCTTTCTGCGGATAAGATCTACGCCTGCGGTAATATTCCCCCACTGATCGTCTCCGCCTATCTGCAGAATACAGTTATGGCGTTTGTGCAGCATGAGAAAATCATAACTCTGTAAAAGCTGATAATTGAATTCAATAAAAGAAAGTCCCCGTTCAAGCCGCTGTTTATAGGCCTCAAACGACAGCATTTTATTTACGCTGAAGCAGGATCCGATATCACGAAGAAAATCAATATAATTTAAATCTGCAAGCCAGTTTTTATTATTGTCAGAAAGTGCGGTTGTTCCGTCAAAGCCGATGAATTTATTCAGCTGTTTTTCTATATGGGCAACATTATCGTCAATCTGGTCATAGGTAATCATTTTACGCATCTCGGTTTTGCCGCTCGGATCACCGATACGGGCGGTACCGCCGCCAATAAGCGCGATTCCACGGTGGCCGGCATCACGGAGATGCCGCAATGCAAAAAACGGAACCATATGCCCGATATGAAGGCTCGGACCGGTCGGATCACAACCAACGTAAAAGGTAATAGGACCTTCGTCCATTCTGGCTGAAAGACCGTCAATATCCGTACATTGTTGAAAGAACCCCCGCTCCTTCAGCGTTTCAAGCGCTACATTCATAGATTCACCCCATACTGTCAATAAAAATCCAACCGAAAAATTCAGCTCACGCATTCAAAAAAACAGTTTCAGTTGAATTTGTATTGTACCTGAGTACCAGATAAACTGCAAGTAGTGCTAAAACGGGGTTCTTGTAACACAGAAGAGCTTGTGCTAGACTGTCCCCATGAATTACGGATTTTTTCGTGTCTGCTGTGCAAGTCCGCAGGTAACGGTTGCGGACTGCAATGCAAATTCGCTTGCAATCATAGAAAGTATACGGCAGGCGGCAGCTGAAAACGCAGGGCTTGTCGTTTTTCCGGAATTATCGATTACCGGCTACACCTGTTCAGATCTCTTTTTCCAGCGGACCCTGCAGCAGGAAGCACTCAATGCTCTCATGAAAATCGCAGCAGAAACAGCTTCATATGACATACTTGCGGTTACCGGATTACCGTTTGCAGCAGAAAACAGCCTGTACAATTGTGCGGCAGTTACCTTCAGAGGAAAGATTCTTGCCTTGATTCCAAAATCGTTCATCCCGAATTACGGAGAATTTTATGAACGGCGGCAGTTTGCACCGGCGGCAGGGAAAAACGATTCGGTTGATATCTCCGATACATTTAATTCAATACCGTTCGGTACGGATATTCTCATTACGGCTAAAAACATTCCGGACTTCCGGCTTGCCGTAGAAATATGTGAAGACGTCTGGGTACCGGTACCTCCCTCAACACGGCATACGCTTGCAGGAGCAACGGTCGTCGCAAACCTTTCCGCAAGTAACGAAATAATCGGAAAAGCAGCTTTCCGGCGGCTCCTCGTAAAATCACAATCGGCTCATACCATAAGCGCGTATCTGTATGCGGATGCGGGACAGGGAGAATCGACGACCGATATGGTGTTTGCTTCCCACAATCTTATTGCTGAAAACGGACGTATCTTATGCGAATCGAATTTATTTTCTGAAGAACTTATTTTTGCCGATCTGGATCTGGAGCGTCTGGTACAGGAACGGAGACGGACAACAACGTTTGCCCAGAGCGTTTCAGAATATAACTCTGAAAACCAGTACCGCAAAATACCGGTCGACTTAAAAACAACCGGAATACCAGCCCGGGAATTAAAATATCCGGTCGAGTCCCGCCCGTTCGTTCCATCCGGCAGAACAGAACGGACGGAACGCTGCCGCGAAGTAATTATGCTTCAGGCTCACGGGCTTGCAAAACGACTGCGTCACATTCAGGCCAGAACAGTCGTTCTGGGACTTTCAGGCGGACTGGACTCAACGCTTGCGCTGCTTGTTACGGCGGCAGCCTTTGATCTGTGTTCGCTTCCGCACAGCGGAATACAGGCTGTCACGATGCCGTGTTTCGGTACAACCGACCGGACGTATCGGAACGCCTGCAGTCTTGCACGAAAAACGGGTGCTGCGCTTTCCGAAATTCCGATACGGGAAGCAGTTCTCCGTCACTTTTCCGACATAGGACAGGATCCGGAAAAACATGATGTAACGTATGAGAACTGTCAGGCACGGGAACGGACGCAGGTGCTTATGGATCTTGCAAATAAAACGGGCGGCATCGTAATCGGTACCGGAGATCTCTCCGAACTGGCACTCGGCTGGGCAACGTACAACGGAGATCATATGTCAATGTACGGAGTGAACAGTTCCGTACCCAAGACACTCGTCCGCTACCTCGTCGAATGGTTCGCCGATGAAACACGGGTGCACGATGAAAAGCTGGCAGCTGTTCTCCGCGACATTCTGGAAACACCGGTCAGTCCGGAACTGCTGCCTCCCGATGAAGGACGTATTTCGCAAAAAACCGAAGAGCTTGTCGGACCGTATGAGCTGCATGATTTTTTTCTTTATTATGTTCTGCGATTCGGTTTTTCTCCGGCAAAAATATACTATCTGGCCCAAAAAGCATTTTGTACTGAAAACAGACAGATGTATTCAAAAAATACTATTCTGAAATGGCTCCG
>JALCCK010000063.1 GCA_022640795.1 Treponema sp. | reverse complement strand
CGCCTGACGTTCCGCATATTGCCTATATTCATTCGCCGATGCGGTACGCGTGGGATCTTTTTTTCGACTACCGGAAAAGAAGCGGCCGACTGACAAGGTTTTTCATGGACCGCTGGATGCATTCGCTCCGCATCTGGGATTATATTTCAAGTCAGCGCATAGATGCTATCGCCGCCAATTCGCATTACATCGGCCGCAGAATACAAAAATACTGGAGCAGAACTTCCCAGGTTATCTATCCGCCGGTAAATACCGATCAGCTTGCGCCGAACGGAAAGAAACCGGAAGATTTCTACGTAGCCTTTTCCCGGTTCGTACCGTACAAACGGATGGATCTGGCAGTCAGCGCCTGTCTGAAGCTGAACCGGAAACTGGTCGTTATCGGAAGCGGAAGCGGTGAAAAAGAATTAAAGGCTCTTGCCGGCAATTCAACACTTATTACCTTTACCGGCCGTATATCCGACGATGCCGTCCGGGATTATCTGCAGCGGTGCCGTGCGCTCATCTTCTGCGCTGAAGAAGATTTCGGCATCATTCCGGTAGAGGCGCAGGCCTGCGGGCGCCCCGTCGTGGCCTACGGAAAAGGCGGAGCGTGCGAGACAATACTCGACAAAAAAACCGGTATCTTTTTTACAGAACAGACAATAGAATCGGTCGTTCGGGCGCTCACTGAATTTGAAACCCTTGAAACAAAAGGTACATTTGACAGTACGGCCATCGCAAAACACGCCGCGTCGTTTTCCGCAGAACGCTTCCGGACGGAATTCAAAAAACTGGTCGACGATACCATCCAAAGCGTAAAGCCTTCATCAGAGGAGTCCCGCCATGCATAAAATAGCCGTCGATTGCCGCATGATCGATTCCGGCGGTATCGGAACATATCTGAAAGGTATTCTTCCCTACTTCATCGCAAAAGCGGACTGCCTGCTCATCGGTACCCACGAACAGTGTATGGCATATCTGAGGCTTCCGAACGTCGAGTTCTGTTACTGCGATGTCAAACCGTTTTCAATCCGGGAAATGTACTTTTTCCCGAAAGACATCGCCGAAAAAATAAACACCTACGACATCTTTTATACGCCGTACTGTAATATTCCGTCCGGACTCAGAATTCCCGTTTATACGACGATTCACGACGTCATCTTCCTCGATATGCCGGACCTCGCATCGCGAACGGGAACAGCCGTCAGAAGGCACCTGTATAAAAAAGCGGTACGAAAATCAGAAACAGTATTTACCGTTTCGCAGTTCTCGAAAGAGCGGATTCTCGCAAACCTGAAGTGCAAAAAACCGGTCGTCGTTGCCTACGACGGAGTCCCGGAATGGCTCAAAAGAGATGACGACGACGATGATGCGGATATTGTGAAAACAGAGACGATTCTGTTCGTCGGAAACATAAAAAAACACAAGGGACTGCACATTCTGATTCCGGCTTTCGTTCGGGCACTCGGCGAAGGGCTCACGGCGCAGCTCGTCATTGTCGGCAACGCGGATAATTTCCGTTCCGGAGACGATACGATTGCCGGCGAACTTGCAAAGACTCCGCCGGAATCAGTCCGTTTTACCGGCCGGATAGCGGATAAGGAACTAAAGCGGCTGTACAAATCGGCAAAACTGCTTGTACAACCATCGCTCTACGAAGGATTCGGACTGCCGCCGCTTGAAGCGCTGACGCTCGGAACAAGAGTCCTCATCTCAGACATTCCGGTATTCCGCGAAATATACAAAAATCTGCCGGTCTGCTTCTTTAAATCGGGCGACAGCAAAGATCTGACGGAAAAACTGCTTGCAGCATACGACAAAGCAGAAACACCGTTCGAACTGCCGGAAACGTATTCGTTTGAGCGGACCGCCCGACTGATTCAGGAAGCGTTTGAGGCTTCCATGCCCTTCAGCCGGTCATAAAGCATCTGATTCACCGGCGTAGCAACACCGGCCTGCCTACCATAGGCAATAATGGTACCGGAAAAAAGTTCAACCTCTGTTCTGCGCCCAGCAAGTGTATCCTGCCGCATCGACGGCATGCTTTTCGGATCAAGAGAATCCAGGACGGCAAGCCAGGCGGTAATGTCATCGTCGCGCAAATCAATATGATGCGCCTTCGCAACGGCGACGACTTCCTTCATGGCCCCGATCATCGTTTCGCGGGCCTTACCCGGAACCTGAATACCGCCGTAATTCGTCTCAAATACTGCCGTCGTCTGATTCACGCCGTCGTTCAGCAGCAGTTTATTCCATAACTGCCGTGTCATATCAGGCGGATTGGTATATGACAGTCCGACGGAATCAAAAAAAACATCTACAGCTTTCAGTCTGTCATTCATCGTATTGTCGAATGTTCCGACGGCAAAAGATCCCATATGACAGTTAACCGCCCTGTTACCGGTTTTTTCGGCATCCATGCCCTGAACAGTACACAACAGCACTTTTTCCTTCCCGAAAGCCTTTGCAAGATACTGCTCGCTCGTTATCCCGTTCAGCACCGATACGATAACGGTATCCCGTCCGACAAACGGCGCAGCACTCTTTATCGCCTGTTCCAGTCCGCTGAATTTTACGGCGAACAGCAGCAGGTCTGCAGGAACCGGAGGCTGCTCTTCCGACGCATTCGTGTACGTAAAATGACATTCCTCACCGTTACTGAAAACACCCTCATTGCGATACCGGGCGGCACGCGTTTTGTCCGCAATAAACCGCAGCGATCCGCTGCTCATATTCTTTTCAAGATAATGTCCGTACATCACACCGAGCGCTCCGAGACCAATAATTGCAACATGTTGTATCTGCATTTTCCGTCCTTACCGTTAATTCAGTTTTGTATAGTATACCAGAGCATACGTTTTTTACCAATTCTATGCAATAACAGGATCCGGCAGGAAACGGTAGTTTACTACCAACGACTAGTTCAGTTCGACTTGATATCATCCAGTAATTCCAACTTTCACTTGTCATTTTTCAATTTGCTGCAGACAGGCTGCTTATCAAAAATCAGGGGATTTACCTCACTAATTGTATTTTTATACAATTAACTAAGAATTAATATTATATTTATACATATTTGTATTGACAAAAAAAATATTACTTTGTAAAGTAGTACTCAAGTAAAAGATTTTTAACGACCCGGCCATCGCTCCTCCTCGATGAATCCCGGGTAAAAACTCAGCCCGGTTGTAATCGCAGCATACAACCGGGTATTTTTTAGACATTGCCCCCGGGGTTTATCAGCCTTTTTAATTCCTGATATCAGACGCAGCAGAAAGTCCTAATAATCCCAACCAGGTACTAGTCACGGTTGAATTTTACATATAACGGCTCTCTCGGCACATACGTTTCGTCATCCCAAAGAGCACTTGTTATCATAAGGTCCGCACTATACCGGTTACAGGCAATTGGAACATTGTGGACCCTGCACTGCCGGAGCAGCATCTGTATATCGGCTTCATGCGGCTGCGGATTCAGATCGTCGATCAAAAAAACAGCCAGATCTATCTGATGTCTGACAACCAGTGCAGCAATTTCAGCATCACCTCCGAGTGGTCCCGAATGCATGCAGGTTATATCGGCTTTTACGCCTTTTTCTTCAAAAGCCTTTTTTATAAGACTACCGGTAGTCCCGGTGCAAAAGAGTTTGTGCTGTGCCAGCATCGTTGCATTGTAAACAGCCCAGTCAACAATTTCTGCCTTGCGGTTATCGTGGGCGACTAATGCAATTTTCAGTTGTCGTTTCATAAAACATCCTCCTGCATCAGGAATGTACATCGAGATTTTGTCTGAGACGAAAGATATCGACTCTTAATAACTATCATTCACGGTAAAAAAAGAAAAAAGGTAGAATTTTTTACTAAACATTGCATATGATGACCTTACCTCGGTAATTGCACCTTTCAATCCGGCACAGAAAATACCGGAAGCGTCCCAGACTCGCTCCCAGCTCCGATGTCCAAAGCCATATTTCATCTTTTATCATAAAACCAAATTTGAAATATGTCAAATGATTATTTTATCATCCACACGGTACAGCCAGTTCATAGAACGCTGTCTGACCTTTTTCTTTTTTACTTGACACTTCATATCAGATTTTTTCTGTATTTATGATTTCCAGCACGGCAGGTCGGTGTGCGAATTTTCATATGCTTTTCTGATTTCTTCCGGCATATCTTTCGGCTGAACGTTCCTAATTCTGTCTTCGGTATTTTCCTTTACCGCTTGGATGTAGTACCAGGATTTGAATTTCAGTAAATCCTGTACCCGATGCAGTTCCTCTATTTCGGCGGTGACTGTATCCAGTCTTTCAAGGAACATATCTCTGCGTTTGACCAGGGTAGAATCCCCTATAGTACACCAGTCAATAAAAATCCGGATATTTTTTAAGGACATCCCCGCCCTTTTCAAATATTCAATAATTCTAATAGTTTCAACATCATTATCATCAAATGACCGTACCCCGGATTTCGTTCTTTTGAGATTCGGGAAAAGTCCCTGCTGGTCATAATATCGCAGTGTCGGGATAGAAAGTTGAAACATCTTTGACACATCGCCAATAGAATACATTTTGTAATTCTCCTATAAAAACTCCGCGTTTAGCGGTGCGCCAAGGATGGCGCAAATCGTAGTTGTGAAAGCATGGCTCGAACAACTACTGTTGACAAAAATACACGGATGTATTTTTGTCATACTTCCTATAAAAACTCCGCGTCAGCGGTACGGCACGGAGGCCGTAAATCGTAGTTGTGAAAGCATGGCTCGAACAACTACTGTTGACAAAAATACACGGATGTATTTTTGTCATACTTCCTATAAATAAAATTTATACTTGACCTCAAGCCAACTTTAGGTTGTATGTTATAACTATATCATAGTAACGAGTAAAAGTCACTAAATATATTTATAAGGAAGGTACCTGAGAATGGAAAACCAGAAATTGGAATTGACAAATGAATGGGACAAAGTATTCCCGAAAAGTGAAAAAGTAAATCACCATAAGATTACATTTCATAACCGCTATGGAATTACGCTTGCTGCTGATTTATACGAACCGAAAGAGACAGCAGGTAAATTGGCGGCTCTTGCGGTAGCCGGTCCTTTCGGGGCGGTTAAAGAGCAGTCATCCGGTCTGTATGCGCAGACAATGGCGGAAAGAGGCTTCCTTACCATTGCGTTTGATCCCTCTTATACGGGAGAAAGCGGCGGAACGCCGCGATATGTGGCTTCCCCGGATATCAATACGGAAGACTTTTCCGCGGCGGTCGATTATCTTTCGACATTGGACAGAGTCGATCCCGAAAAAATCGGAATTATCGGTATCTGCGGATGGGGCGGCATGGCCCTGAATACGGCAGCTATTGATACCCGTATCAAGGCAACGGTTACGTCCACAATGTACGATATGTCCCGCGTAACAGCGAATGGCTATTTCGATTCCATGGATGCTGACGCACGGTATGAAATGCGAAAACAGCTGAATGCGCAGCGGACCGAAGACTACAAAAACGGTTCCTATGCACTGGCCGGAGGTGTTTTAGAAAATGTACCCGAAGATGCACCTTTCTTCGTGAAAGACTATCATGACTATTATAAAACGCCGCGGGGTTATCACAAACGGTCTCTGAACTCAAACGGAGGATGGAATGTCACATCATCTCTTTCTTTCACCAATATGCCGCTTCTTCAGTACAGCAGTGAAATCCGCAGTGCCGTTCTTATGATTCACGGAGAAAAGGCCCACTCCTGCTATTTCAGCAAGGATGCGTTTACAAAGCTCACCGGAGATAACAAAGAACTGATGATTATCCCCGGTGCGGTACATACCGACCTGTACGACAAAGTGGATATAATTCCTTTTGATAAAATCGAAAAGTTTTTCAACAATTATTTGAAGTAAAGAACAGCTTGCCGTTTGCTGAAGCGTGCTTCAGCAAACGTTCGGAGGCGGTTATGAAAAAAATACTATCACTGTTTTTCCTGTTTGCGTTGATTTTCCCCTGCGTGGCGGACGGTGGTAAAAAGGACGTTAGCGTGTTTGATTTTGAAACCCGGACAGTTCTTTTGAACAGCGGTTATGAAATGCCGGTCATGGGACTCGGAACGTATAGTCTGTCGGATAAGGAATGTGCCGTTTCCATTTCAGCACTGCTGAAAGCGGGCGGCAGATTGATCGATACAGCGTATATGTATCACAATGAGGCCGCCGTCGGAAAGGCCGTACGGGAATCTGGCGTGCCCAGAGAAGAAATCTTCGTCACAACGAAGCTTTATCCGAATCAGTTTGCAAATGCCGCAGAAGCCATCGATGAAGCGTTAAACAAGATGGGGCTTAAATATATTGACCTGATGCTGCTCCACCATCCCGGTAAAAATGATGTAGCAGCATACAAGGCTATGGAACAGGCTGTTGCTGACGGAAAGATCCGTTCCATTGGTCTGTCAAACTGGTATGTAAAGGAATTAAAAGAACTCCTGCCGCAGGTGACTGTCACTCCCGCAGTAGTGCAGAATGAAATCCATCCCTTCTATCAGGAAAATGACGTAATTCCCTTTATTAAAGAGCATCATATCGTTGTTGAAGGCTGGTATCCGCTCGGAGGCCGGGGATATACGGCCGCATTGCTGGGGAATCCGACGATTTCCGCTATAGCAAGTACGCATAGCGTTTCATCGGCACAGGTTATTCTCCGCTGGAATCTGCAAAAGGGCGTCGTGGTAATTCCCGGTTCCAGCAATCCCGACCATATCAGGGAAAACCTTGATCTTTTCGGCTTTGCGTTGACAGAGAATGAGATGGAGCAGATAAAAAATCTTGATCGGGGTGAAAAGCACGACTGGTACTGATACCACCCGGTTCTATGTATTGGGAGTGGGATAGAGTGGCTGATTTTATATGAAATAATCAGTACCCAAAATAGCAGGAGAGATCCTCATTCTTTTAATCGACGGGGGGTCGGAAAATTGTCAAACTTTTTGTCCGCACCCACCACTCCACCACACGCGGATATTTTGCACCGAAAGTTGCTATAATAAATCGAATGCTTTAAACGCATCCGCCTTTTTGGGTACCATCCACATGGTTCGTATCATCTGTGTTGCTTTCGTCTGCACAACAATCCGGAAGCTTGTTCTGAATATTGGCTGTCTTGTGGAACCAGCAGCGCTGTATTTTCAACTGCCCCAGATTTCATAGGCCGGACGACCTGTTTTATCGTTGAGGATTTCTGATCAAAGATCCTCATGGCGATTTTATGATCGACCATATATTGGATCGTTGAGGCAAGTGTTTCTTCAACGATTTTGTCACTTAGTTTGAGCGGGATGAACAGATTGTTCTGTTCTTTATCGGGATGGATGTATCTGGGCATAGATTAAGTATACAGTGGTATTTGCCTCATTGTAAATTCAGCAGTATACTTTTCCTACAGTTTCAACAACAGCTTCGACACTGACAATGCTTTTGACACGGTTTGTGCCGTTCGCTTCGCTCTCTTGAGCACAAACCGCGCCAATCCGCTGCGCGGACCAGCATTACAGGTCAAGCTTATGTTAGGCTGACGCTTCACGCAAGACGAAAGGAGAATATGAATAGATATAATTACATGGACACTAAATTGGGAACACTAATATCGCATGCACAAGATGGGAATATTAAATTAGCTATTGACGAAGCAAAAATCGAGCTCCCAAAGTTATCAGACAACGAGGAAAAAGAATACTGTGAGAATTTTCTTCAACGATTTACAGTTGAAAATAAGTCGCTTTGCTATAAAGATGACCCTATTCTCGATAAAGTAATAAGCATCTTTGAAGACTATTGGCGCCATGCAATGATAACTGATAATACAGAACTCAGTAATGATGCTTCACTAGTAAGTAATATAAAGAACTCATTTCCAGAATGTAGCAATTCAATAGCAGCCGATGAGATATTTGATTCCCTCTCCTGTCTATTGGAATCAAAAGGCTATTATTCTCTTTTCGGAAGAACAATCCCCTATTTAGATATGTTAATCTGGAGAAAAGAAGAAACAGATAATCGTCATATAGAATTAATAGATAGTTCTGTTGATGTTCAAGTAAAGAAGCTCTCAGATTTTATATCTTTGGGATGGATGGGCTTTAGTACTTTAAATATCATCTATGTTGGTGGCTGGGCAGTAAACAAAATAATACATGCTGTAATGCCTGCTTGGGATAACATTGATGAAGAGTATTTCAGTACGCGACTCATAACTCATGAAGCGCAACACTGCTCTGATTACCTACGTTTCCCAAATATTCAACCGACTGATCTGGAATATCGCGCTAAGTTGACGGAAATATATTACGCCAAGCGGATAAAGGGTGTAATACTAAAAAAAATTGAAAGCGAAGCTCAAGAAAATGGACAAGGTCCGCACTCAAAGGCTAGCTATAGGATTATTAGTCAATTAAAAGAGCAGGTCGACATACATGACTGTATAAAAAATGACAAATATGATTCACTAAATGAATTAGTACATGATTTATTTATTAGTGATTCAAAGGCAAAAAAAGAAGAATTCGCCTAACGAGAGTGTAGGAAAAGCAGACTCAGAAATGATATCTCTCCTGAAAAGCTGTTCCTGAATAAAAAAAGACAGGGAACAGCTACGCCGACGGAATAAGCTATAAAGAGTGGTTATGTCATTTCTGTTTCTCCTTCTGGAACATCATATTCCCTGCAGCACAGGGCCAAAGTTCGTAATCTTTGACAGATTATGAACAATGCAGTACAGAAGCCATTGAATGTTAACCTTTCCTGACTACGAAGAGTAAAATGATCCAGTCGTTTTTGAATACGGATATTTGCAAAAACAGGTTCAACAATTTCCATATGCTTAAAATAACCTTATCCCACTCCCCTATCCCGAAGTCCGGCAGTGCATCAACGGCATCCCGCTGTTTCTTATCAGAAAGATGTGCATATCCCGACGTCGTCGAAATGTTCGAGTGTCCGAGCAGATGCTGCACGGTATATAAATCTGCCCCATATTCTATAAGAAGCGTTGCATCAGTATGCCGTGCCGTGTGCCACGTAACATGTTTTTGTATTCCCGCAGTTTTCGCCCACTGCGCAATATACCGGTTCGTATCAGGATATACAGATATGGTAATAAAAGGGAACAAAAAGCACTTAAACGGACATAAAAAAACCACGGAAAAACTTCCGTGGTTTTGCTGCGCGGTACTAGAATCGAACTAGTGACCCCAAGCGTGTCATGCTTGTACTCTAACCAACTGAGCTAATCGCGCATTGAATATATTGACTATATCATTTATACTGTCTTTCGTCAATATTATGAAATCGTAAAATGCAAAAAGAGAGGATCTTTAGCATGCAAGTAGTTTTTCTCACCAGGGAACCTGCAGTATGTACGATACTGAGACAGAAAATAGGTATCGCTGCTGATACCGGTATGATATTTGAAGACCAATCACGTTTTTTTGCAGCACTTGAATCTACAGAGCAGAAACCGGATATACTGATTATCGATTACCGGCTCTATGATCATGACTTTTTCGATTTAAGAGATTTTTTTAAAGATTGTAAAATACGGATTCCGTTAATTTTTTACAACGATCCGTTTCCCGATACCGGAGAAAGGGCTGCCTACTGGGAATATAAATGCCGCTTTTATTTTAAAAACGATGATATCAGTAAATTCAGAACATTTTTTGAAATTCTTGAAAAAGCTGTCGAATCACCTGATATTAATCCGTATATCTCACTTATACGAAAACCGGGACTATTCCCAAATACGGAAGAATCTCAGCAGCACAGCAGTTCTACCAGAAACAATCCGGAATATGATATTTATTTGCTCAGAGACAGATGTCATCTTCAGAAATCACTTTTCCGGCTCCTGGAAATTCTCTATAAACAGAGAGGCAGATTCGTTCCAACCGACTATTTGCTGAAGAATCTAAAAGGTCCTGGAAAATGCGGAAAAAAGAACTGCCTCTATGCATATATATCACGCTTACGAACATTTATAAATCTTTCCGATGCTTCACTGGATATACTGAAAAATTCAGAAGGCTACAAACTAATTACCTATTAAAAAAGGCATTCTGCACGTATCTGCAAAATGCCTTTCCCGTCAGTGACCGCAACAGCTCATTTCATTGCCGCACTGATTCGTTCAAGTACCTTCTTTCTGTCAAGCGGTTTCACGATGTAATTTTTCGCGCCAAGCAGCAGTGATTTTTTTACCAGTTCCTCTTTTCCAAGAGCACTTACCATAACGACATGTGCATTCTTGTCAAAGGCCATAATCTGTTCAAGCGCCGTGATTCCATCCATTCGCGGCATCGTTATATCCATCGTGACCATATCGACATTCGGACATAACTCTTTGTATTTATCAACGCCTTCTTTTCCGTCCGCTGCAGTAGCAATAATTTCATAACCTTCACTTGTCAGGATCTGCCCAAGCTGTTTCGCAACAAACATTGAGTCATCCACTATAAGCACACGATATTTTGTTCCGTCAGGTTTTATCCCTTCCGGTGGACGTTCATTAATTGAAGGAAAATCTTGTTTTGTTTTCATAGTGTATCACTCCTGCAGTTAAGTTCGTTCGCGAATAGCGACGTTCACTTCAATTTTGCCATATTCCGTAATAAGCGGTACTATAAGGGCTTCAACATTTTCAGAAGTTCCGCTTAAGGCCGCAATTTCCATATTATCCCCTGCAAACAGAGCCGGTGGTGTTAAATCAAACTTAAAGCCCAGCTCATGAAGTTTTGTAACAGCCTGTGCAGTAATAAGATTAGCAAGTTCACTGATAGTCGCCTTTGCAAGTTCATCAAATTCCGGAAGTTTTTCATCATTCATTTTTGAAGCAATGTTAAGAGCCGTCTCACACGTCATATCAAAAAGAACACGGCCTTCCACATCACCTGCCAAACCGACAAGAGCCGCTACCCCCATTACCGGCATAGCTGTAGATTTCAGGTATAAATCTCCCCTTTTTACCTCCGCCCCACCGAGTACTTCCTGGAGAACTTTGTAAGAAGTTTCTACGAACGGATTAATATACTCTACTCTCATCTGCTATTCTCCTTAAATTATTTATTTATACTATTTTTTACTATACAAGACAAGGGCATCTACCGGTTTAGCCGTCCAACGAACAGTATCCGGCAGGACTTCGTGATCGCCAAGCATCAGGATACCATTTCCCTTAAGTTTCTCATTGAAATCACTGACAAGTCCGTTCTGTGCATCCGGTTTAAGGACGGACAGTACATCCCGGGCAAAAATAATATCCACGACCGGCAGTGCATTGGTATTAACACAGTCATGATATTCAAACATCACGATATCTTTTATCTCCTGAGAGAAAGTAAAATCTCCGTCAGCCTTTTTTGTCAGATACGGAGCATACCATCCGGACGCATACGGCTCAGGAACCGTCAGCAGCGGCGCATTTGATACGTTTAAAAGATCAATATCGTGGGCATAAATCCTGATTTTCGATTCGGGATACCGCTTCTTCAGAAGACAGGCAAGTGAATACGATTCAAACCCTTTACCACATCCGGGATTCCAGACAACGATTTGATGTGCCGCATTATCAGGAAGAAGTTTATAGACATTGTCAGCTAAATTTTTAGTCCACCATTGTTCAGTACATTGTGACCAGAATGGTTTCAGGAATTCTTCCGATTCTGCTGCCGTCTGGAACTGGATTTTGTCTTTTCCCCGTTCCGTTTCCCATTCGGTATACCGGCTGCGGATAAACTTTTCATTTACCTGCGTTACATAGAATTTTCCTAAAGACTTCAGACCATCAACAATAAACCGGTACTCTTCATCAGCAGGTGCAGGGTTCTTTTCCTGTTGTAAAGCAGCGGGTTTCGGTGCTTCATCGAACGTTGAAATATTACGTACCGCCTGCCGACGATACGCTTCTTTATTTTTTTCTTCCTGCTCGGCCATTTTTGATCCGAAAATTCTATCGATATCAAGAAGTATATAGAGACGATTATTGCTTTCCACTACTCCATAAATATACTTTATATTAATATCGCCGAAAAGCGGATGCGGCGGCTGTATTGTACTTTTCTGGATTCCGACGACTTTATCAATGCCATCGACAACAATACCGAATGTCTGTTCACCGACCGTAACAATAATCATATTCTCTAGCTTATCGTCTTCCCGTTCGGGGATATCGATGTTAAAGAAAAGCCGTAAATCAACGACCGGTATAATATCACCGCGCAGATTATAAACGCCAAGTACAAAAGAAAATGAATTCGGTACATACGTAAACCTGCCGGCCTTTGCAATCTCTTTTACTTTCATAATATCGATCGCATAATCCTTCCCGGCCAAAGAAAAAGTAACCATCTTAAAATCAACAACGGTAATTTTTTCTTCATCATCATCTTCAGCCTGTATGGCTGTCGGAGCGAGTTTCTGAGTCTGCTGCAGAGTTGTTTCGTTTTCCATAGTCAATTTCCTTAAGCTTCCGTCAATTCACGGGCATTCTGTGCGTCTATTTCCTGCCGAACCCCCAGTTCAAGCAACTGACTTACATCAATGATAAGGGATACAGATCCGTCACCAAGTATGGAAGCCCCTGCTATGCCGGGAGAATTCGTAAACTGATCGCGAAGAGGTTTTATAACGACATCCTCTTCACCGATAAGCGCATCTACCATAATACCGATTTTCTTGTCCTGAGATCCAACGATTACTATAAACCGGTACTCGCCGTTATTTGCATCTTTTATGTTAAACAATCTGCTTAAACGCAGAATACTTATAACTTCATTGCGGACATTCAATACTTCATAGTTATCAATTGTACTGATTTCCTGCTTTTTTACCCGGTGACTTTCGATAACAGACGCAATCGGAATCGAATAGACCTCTCTGCCTACCCGGACAAGAAGCCCTTGAATTATGGCAAGCGTCAGCGGTAACCTGATACTGAATTTTGTGCCCTGCCCCTGTTTTGACGTAACGGTGACGGTACCGTTTAATTTTTCAACCATTGTCCGCACGACATCAAGACCAACTCCGCGGCCGGAAACATTGGAAATCTTATCGGAGGTTGAAAATCCGGGTTCAAAGATAAGCTGATAGGCTTCCTGATCCGAAATGATTTTATTCGGACTGATAAGTCCTTTATCGACAGCTTTCTGCCGTACTTTCTGTACATCAATACCGGCACCGTCATCAGCTATATCAATAACAATCATATTACCTTCGTTCGCAGCTTTCAGCAGAATGGTACCGTGTTCAGGTTTACCGGCAGCTTTCCGCACGTCGGGTTCCTCAATACCGTGATCCGCCGAATTACGAACGCAATGCATAATCGGATCCAGCAGATCGTCTATAACGGATTTGTCAAGCTCCGTCTCTTCACCCTGTATTTCCAGCGTTATTTTCTTATTAAGATTGCGTTGCAGATCCCTTACGACACGCGGGAAACGGCTGAATATCTGGCTGATGGGAACCATACGGATTTTCATAACGCCTTCCTGAAGTTCTCCGGTAATCCGTCCGAGATTTTGGGTCGACGATCTGAATTTTACCGACATACTTTTAAAGTCGGCACCGAATGAATCGAAGTGAGAAGGAAGCTCTCCGAATTCCTGAAGTATAGCCGCTTTTATATCTTTTATGGCCGCGCCTTTTTCTATCTGTTCAAGATACTGGGGAAGCTGCTCAAAGAGCCGGGTAATCTTTTCTTTGTAAAGCGTATCCAGATTCTGGAAATGAACGAGGCTCTCACTCAGCTGTGTCCCTATCTGATTAAACGAAGCTTTTGTAATAACCGTTTCGCTTACAAGATTCAGGAGATAATCGATGCGCCTCGAATCGACACGCAGCAGGGAGCCGGTCTGCACATGATTTGCCCGGACCGCGGATTTATTTTTATCCTCGTCGGCTTCAACTTTCTTTTCGCCGGCAGTAACCGGAGCTTCTGCAGCTTCGGTCTCCACAGTATCCGAAACGACCTCTGTAACTGCCGCAGATTCCTGCTGCTGAACGGTTTCAGCCGGCTGAGCCGTCTCAGCCGGTTTAACAGCAGGAGGTACGGAGGCGGCAGGCAGCCTGTCGATACGTTGTGCATCAGTACTCAGCGTAACATCATTCAGGAAAGCAACTTCTTCTATTTCCGCAGAAGTAGATTCCGAAGCAATATAATAGTAGACTTCAGGATAAAACGTATCTTCATACAAAGCGTCAAAATCGGGGATTGTTTTAAGAACACTGCCGACAGCTTTCAATGCAGCAAAAACCTGAATACCGCCGACAGAATTCATAGGATTCTTTTCATCGAACCTGACCGTAATCTGCCACAACTTCTGCTTTCCGGTACAGGCCTCTTTCATTTCTGAATATTCAGTCTCTGAAAGCGGACGGATTGCTGCCGTTGAAACAGACTTTTCTTCGACAACGGGAGCGGGTGACTTCTTTTGAATAAGCGATGAAGGTTTCGGAGACGCTTTTTTTGTCTTCTTTTTTTCAGGTATAAATGATTTTATTTTATCGGCCAGTTCGGAAGTATTCTTTTCATAGACTGCGCCGTTTGCACGCGATTCAAGCATGGCCTTGATAACATCGATAGCATTAAAAAGCGTATCTACGACAGGCTCGGTAACCTTAACACTATCAGAACGAAGCTCATCGAGCAGATCTTCAACAGTATGGGTAAATTCAGTAAGTTCATTCATTTCTACCGTTGCAGAACCGCCTTTTAAGGTATGGGCAGCCCTGAAAATCTCATCGATAGCTTCATGATTTGAAGGATCGTTCTCAATTACAAGAATATTACTTTCAAGATTATCAACCTGCTGTTCAGCCTCTGCGAAAAAATCTTTCAGCAACTCTTCATTATTAATGTCCAGATAATCACTCATAGCATTTATTCTATACGTTCATCCATATAAGTCAAGTATAAAGATGAAAAGAATTCCTCCCTGATTGTACTACTGAAACAATTTCAACAAGCCCGGTTGTATAGATATATTGTCCCAACTCTGTACATTATAATCTATAAAGTTTTAAAATCCAAGTACCGATAAACAAAGTGACACTATTTCCGGAGATTTACGTGAAAAAAAATAAAACAGTTTTCGGCATCATGCTTTCTTTTTTCCTCTTTCTCATGGGGGAATTCGCGTCTGCAGCATCCTATTTCAGCGGCTGTGCCGGGATAAACAGCATTCTGACTGCCGACCCGGAAAATACGGCTCTTAAGCCGCTCGCAAGTTTCAATCAATATTTCGCAGGACAGTTCGATCTGTCCGCCATTCTTCTCAGAACGGAATTTTCCATAGCGACCGACAATATTCTGCAAAAAAGTATATTCAGGGAAACTGACGCCGTATTTAAAATAGATGAAGTCTCGGCTACTATCCGGCATCAAACGGGCGGCAATTCTACGTATTACAGCCTGTTCATGGGGACCTATGAACCGATAGGTTCTGATATCTTTCTGCAGCGGCAGTTCGGAATTGAACCGATATCATCCATCATTACTGATAACTGGCAGGGACTCAACGGGTCCGTTGTATATCCGTTCTACGGTATCGGCGGGTCAATCATAACACACCTGTACCAGAAGCCCTGGGCAGCTGGTGTTTATCTCTACGTAAACCAGGATAATGACGAAAACGAATACATGCTGAACACAAATCTCCGGTTCGCCTGTGTGTACGATTATTTCACTGCAGACATAGCAGGAGGCATAGGAGCACCGCTTGGAACACAAACAGCTGACGAGGAAGATGTTTTTCTTGTAATAGATAAACTCTATGCCAATATGGGAGCCAATATTCTTATCGGCAGCAGATATACGACAGCACTCTTCCTTCAGGGAGGCTTTTCTGATGTTCTGCTCACAAAAGGAACCTCATCCATTAAATTCGACAACGATAACACCTATATTCTGGCAGAACTGCGGATGACTTCGCTTGCAACCAGAGTCGACTGCTCTTTCTTCAGTCTTCCGCAGGAAACAGTTGATTCAATGCTGCTGATA
>JALCCK010000062.1 GCA_022640795.1 Treponema sp. | reverse complement strand
TTTGCAAGCGGTGTATATCCTTTCGATTTCAGCGTCTTGCACAATACAAGAAAATCTTCCCATGTCGCGGGAATCGAAAGTCCCAGTTTCTTGAAGATATCCTTATTATAGTAAACAGCATGAGATACTGCGGCGAAAGGGACCGCAAACATTTTACCGTCTTTTGTTCGCCACGGAGCAAGATTGGAGATGGTAAAATTATCAAGTAATCCGGGTATATCCGTACAATCAGCAAAATATCCGGCATCAAAAAGTTCTTCTCCCGTCGCATAGGATCTTGCATACATCAGATCAGGGCCGGTTCCACTATCAAGCTGAAGACGAAGTGTCGCATTATAGTCAGGCGGATTAGTTGGTTTGAATTCGATCTTTACATTCGGAACTTTTTTCGAATACTCAGCCAGCAGATTATTCATTTGCTCCACATCATCTGCACGCCACGACCCCATCGTTAAAACGATTTTGTCGGATTTTGAATCTTTTGATCCACCGGCAAAAACAAACGCTGCTGAACAGAATAAACATATGCCCAGCAAAAATGCAGTTACTCTTTTCATAATCACCTCCAGAACATAACCAGTTATATTCTGGAGGATAACTATTATTTCCGGTAGTTACATTTGTACTCTTTTCTGTACTAATTTTGTACTGTTTTTACGATATCCAGACTAGGAAAAACAAGAAGCAGGTATCTGCCGGACACACACGAGCAAGGCCCGTCTGTCAGGGACACATAATTTTGCATAAATATTCGAAATATAATTACGGACAGTCTGCTCCCCAATATGTATATCAGCTGCTATTTCTTTATTGCTTTTTCCCAGTAAAATATTTTTTATTATCGTTTTTTCACGCGGGCTCAATTCATAAAACCAATCAGGAAGTTTCTCACCGGTTATCCGTTCTGCAGATTCTTTGTTCGAATAGAGGCTCTGCATAAGATTTCCAGCTATTCCGGGGTCCATTAATATGGACCCGTCGTAGACAGCCCGTACAGCAGAAACGAGCATTTTTGGTGCAATATTTTTTAAAAGATAACCGGACGCCCCATTTCGCATTGCTTCACGGACATAATCATCATCTTCAAAGGTTGTCAGCATTATTATACGAACTGACTGATATAAATTATGAATCATCCGTGTTGCAGTAACACCGTCGACAACCGGCATTCTGACATCCATCAGTACAATGTCTATAGGAAATTCCGAAAGCTTTTTAACAGCATCTTCGCCGTTGATCGCCGTAGCGGCGACATACATGTCGGGAGCAATATTTTCGATAACTATTTTGAGACTTTCTAAAAAAAGGTATTGATCGTCTACCAGAAGAAGTTGAATTCTTTTATTCATCCTCTGTTACCTCCATAGGAAGTGCGGCTTGTATTCGAAAACCTTCCGGAACATATCTGGCGGAAAACATTCCTCCTAAGGGAATAATCTGCTCTCTCATTCCCTGTATACCAATACCGGCCTTAACTTCATCGCCCTTGTGATTTTTCCCAAGACCATTGTCTGTAATCCGTAACGAAATCCATCCCTTTTCATACCACAATGAAATATTTATGGAATCAGCTTTTCCGTGTTTAAAAGAATTCGTTAAACCTTCTTCTATAGTACTCAGTAATATTTTTTCTATCTCTGAATCAATACTTTCGGGCAAATTGCCATAATCCATAACTATAGTACAGTCAGTTACTTCGGCGAATGTCGTTGTAAGTCGCCGAAACAGATTTCGTCCATGTTCTTCAGGAATGTCCTGCTCCCTCATCCGTCTCAAAGAAAGCCGTGCCCTGTCCACACTGTCGTTTAAATGAGCCGATGCCTTTTTCAGAAGCATATCCCGCTGCTCTTCATCCCGACTGTTCAAAGCGGCCTGTATAAGCATGAGAATATTCGTCATAGTATATCCTATAATATCATGAATTTCCCGTGAGATACGCTGCCGTTCATTTTTTATCGTGTTTTTCTCTAACGTTACGGCATAGTTCTGGTATGCCAAATTAGTATTCATAATCTTATTTGCGAATTTTTCAAGACGACTGTTCTCGTCACGTTGTTTCTTGTAAAGCTGATAGTAATAGTGCAGAGCCATACCGAGTATAGCTGAAGCACAGTAGATAAGAAACGTCAGGAGCCGTTGCTTTGAAGAAATGCCATCAATAACTTTCGAATTGGTAAAATGAACTTGTAACGCATTGCTCGTTGACAGCCATATAAAAAATGATCCGGCTGCTGCAAACGGAATCGTCAGAAAAGAAGAAATTTGTAAAACAACCACGATAGACTGGTAGAGATAAATATCTCCTTCTATGCCAATAGCCTTACAAACAAATAAATCAGCCAGAAACTGCAAAAAAACAAGAACATATCCTACTGTTTTATTTTCAACCAGTAAAAGAAAAGAAATTACCATCGACACGAGGACGACAAAAAATGATTGGAAAAATTTATCATAGGCATCGATGTTCATTGTCGAATAAAGTGTTTCAAGTGCAGCAAATTGTATAACCAGCGAAACTAAAAAAACCGGTATAGAAGAACTCGGTTCATTTAAATGTTCTCTGCCTTTTCCTGCTGTCATTTCTTTATAAATTCTGTATATCGGGAAAATTTATGACCATTTGCATCGGCCGGCAATGAACTGCACTTTGTACGCAGTACGGATTTCTGATCAGTTGTTATTACTTTATATTTCAGTACCCAGGATTCGTCCATATTATCTGAACTGCTCAGGAATTCCTTTGTTTTCGATGTAACATGAAAAGAAATTTCACTATCCGTAGAAGAAAAGGTTCCTCTCCATATCGTTATATCACGACCGTTCTGCTGCTTGATTTTCATCAGACCTGAAATATTGCAGTCTATTATCGTTCTGCTGTCTCCGTTTTTGTATTCCCATAAACCGAGACAGCGTTGGGAAATCTTTGCTTCAGCTGCCTGTCCAAGTTCTTTTGTCTTTTCTCCAATAACCTGTCCGGCATCGCGAAAGGCATGCCCTATTCCCTGCAGTACTGTCGAGGTTCCGTCTTTTATAGTATCGGCGTCATCCTTGAGACTTGAAGATTCCGCAAATATCGGTTCCCCCAAAAATACGAAAAAGACTACAAATAAAACGCCGATGTTCCGGTCAAATTTAAAACACTTTTTCATAGTATCCATGATACACATCATTTAAAAAACCGGCAACAGAAAACGTGCCCGGGAAAAAAATCAGCTGATAAAAAGCAGTCCCAGAATTCCAGCCGGTATAAGATAGAAAGCGAAATATTCAAGTTTTCCCCGGCGGATCAACTTCATAAGCAGGGCAAGAGCAAAATATCCCGATGCAAAAGCCGTACAACAACCGATAATAACAGGAAGAAAACCGATGGAAACACCAACGGTTCCTGCATCTTTGAGTTCAAGAATAAACGCACCAAGAATTGCAGGAATTGAAACTATAAACGAAAATTCACCGGAATCACTTCGCCCCACACCACTGAAAAGAGCAGCAGCAATAGTAGATCCTGAACGTGATACTCCCGGAAGCGTCCCTATTCCCTGAAAAAGACCAATAAAAAGAGATTGTGGAACAGATATTCCACGAACGGGCCCGGACGAAGCTGCACGGGCAGTCCTCTTTTTTTCTACCATAGAAGAGACAATGAGCAGCACCGCTGTAAAAAGAAAACCACAGAACACAAATTTTATACTCAGGGCAGGAATCAATTTGCTTGAAACAATACCGAGACAACCGGTGACAAGGGTCGCAAAAATAACGGCCACGATAGTTTTGCGACCAAGCTCCTCTGTACCGGTCAGTCCATCGTCAACCGCAGCCGTAACAGTATTGGACGGAGCAGACCGATGTGCTATCCATCTGCCGAAAACCTTCAGCAGCGTCCATATTTTTTCTCTAAAAAAAAGTATAACTGCACAGAGTGTTCCTACATGAAGGAATACATCGAACAACAGCGGAACAGCAGATAGTCCGAGCAGCTTCTGTACAATATCCAAATGACCGGAACTTGATACCGGCAAAAATTCAGTCAGTCCCTGTAAGAGACCTAGTACAATGCTTTGTATAATTGTCATGGCAAGACTATAGCATGGATGAGACAGTCTTGTCACTTAATTATTTTTACCCTTTACTTCCGGACTACCGTAAAAATAAAAATTTATTGCTACTTAATCGTCTGTACCAGTTCTAAAGGACTTGAATAAATATCCACTTATTTGTATATTTATTGAAAACTGAATAAAAGAAGGTTTTTTAGCGAATAATCTTTTTAAGATAAAGTTTTATATCGATAAAACTTTCTTTTTTAATATTCTTGTAGAAAATATTTTGTTACAGTTTGAAATACAGGGGGGGCACCATATGCTGGAGAAAGAAGGTAAAATCCGGATTCCGTCAGGATGTGCTATTTCCGGTATTTTCTCGAAATCAGGCAAATGCATGAGCGGAGAGAAAATAATCAGATCCATAGCGACTATGCACGACCGTTCAAACGGACTCGGCGGCGGGTTTGCAGGCTATGGTATTTATCCGGAATACAAACAATTTTATGCACTTCATATCTTTTACGATGGGATAGAGGCTAAACATGATACCGAACGTTTTCTTGAAGAGCATTTTGATATAATCAATCTTTCAAAAATTCCGGTACGGAAAATTCCTGAAATAGTAGATGAACCGCTTATATGGCGGTATTTTGTTGCTCCGCTTCCAACAAAATTAAGCGCCAGCCATCTCGATGAAAAAGAGTACACGGGACAGGGCGTCACTCATATAAATTCCCGTATAAACGGAGCCTTTGTTTTTTCCAGCGGGAAAAATATGGGAGTATTCAAAGCCGTAGGGTTTCCTGAGGATGTAGGCCGCTTTTACCGGCTGGAAGAATATGAAGGATACAGCTGGACTGCACACGGGAGATACCCGACAAATACTCCGGGCTGGTGGGGAGGTGCACACCCGTTTGCCTTCCTTGATTTCACCGTAGTTCATAACGGAGAGATTTCATCATATGATGCGAACCGCAGATTTATCGAAATGTTCGGGTATACCTGCAATCTGCTCACAGATACCGAAGTCATAACGTATATTATTGATTATCTCGTTAGAAAACAGGGCTTAACGCTTGAAGAAACGGCCCACGTCATCGCCGCTCCGTTTTGGAGTACCATTGAGACGCTGCCGCAGGAACAGAAAGCGCAGTATACCTATTTACGTAAACAGTTCAGCGAATTATTGATAACCGGACCCTTTTCCATCCTTCTGGGGTTTGACGGCGGACTTATGGCATTGAACGACAGATTAAAACTCAGATCCATGGTTGCAGCAGAGAAAGATGATATGACCTATTTTGCCAGTGAAGAATGTGCTATCCGCGTCATAGAACCTGAGCTCGACAGAATCTGGTCACCACGCGGCGGAGAACCGGTCATTGTAACTCTAAATGAGGAGGGTAAAAAATGTCTATAAATTATATATACCCTGAATTCGAAGTAATCAGAAATCAGGACCGTTGTATTGCCTGCCGGGTCTGCGAACGACAGTGCGCTAACCAGGTCCACTCGTTTGACGCAGAAAAAGGTATCATGAAAGCAGATGACTCAAAATGTGTCGACTGCCACAGATGTGTTACCTTGTGCCCGGTCCATGCACTTAAAATAGTAAAATCAGATCATACCTTTCGTCCGAACGGCAACTGGTCCGGACAGGCTATTACGGAAATCTATAAACAGGCAAGTTCAGGAGCAGCCCTGCTTTCTTCTATGGGAAATCCGACGAATCTGCCGGTATACTGGGATAAAATACTCATAAATGCATCTCAAGTTACCAATCCTTCCATTGATCCGCTGCGAGAACCGATGGAAACGGCTGTTTCACTCGGAAAAAAACAAAACAAAATTGAGAGGAACCCGGACGGCTCCATAAAAACAGAAATGCCGCCGCATATAGATCTTTCGACACCCATTATGTTCAGTGCAATGAGTTATGGTTCAATCAGTTATAATGCACATGAATCGCTTGCAAAAGCTGCAACGGAGCTCGGAATATGCTATAATACGGGAGAAGGCGGTCTGCACAAAGACTTCTATAAATATGGTCCCCATACAATTGTTCAGGTGGCGTCAGGCAGATTCGGAGTCCACAAAGACTTTCTTGAGGCTGGTTGCGCGATTGAAATAAAAATGGGACAAGGTGCAAAACCAGGCATCGGGGGACATTTACCAGGAACAAAAATAGTCGGAGATGTCAGTGCCACCCGCATGATTCCTGAGGGCAGCGACGCAATTTCTCCTGCTCCGCATCACGATATCTATTCTATAGAGGATTTACGGCAGCTCGTCTATTCACTAAAGGAAGCTACTGCGTATAAAAAACCGGTTATAGTAAAAATAGCGGCGGTTCACAATGTCGCGGCTATTGCGAGCGGTATTGCACGGAGTGGTGCGGATATTATCGCAATTGATGGTTTCAGAGGTGGAACCGGTGCTGCTCCTACCAGAATCAGGGACAATGTCGGTATTCCAATAGAACTTGCACTTGCCGCTGTTGACCAGCGACTCAGAGAAGAAGGAATCCGTAATCAGGTTTCAGTCGTATGCGGAGGTTCTATCAGAAGCAGTGCAGATGTTGTAAAAGCCATTGCGCTCGGTGCAGACGCAGTCTATATCGCAACAGCTGCGCTTATCGCGCTCGGTTGCCATTTATGCAGAACCTGCCAAACAGGAAAATGCAACTGGGGTATCGCGACGCAGCGACCCGAACTGGTAAAACGACTGAATCCCCATGTCGGAAGTGAACATCTGGTAAACCTTGTAACCGCCTGGACACGGGAAATAAAGGAAATGATGGGCGGAATGGGAATCAACTCCATCGAGGCGCTGAAAGGAAACAGGCTGATGCTGAGAGGAGTCGGACTTAACGACCGTGAACTGAAGATCCTCGGTATTAAACACGCCGGAGAATAAAAACAGAGACAAAAGGAGTTTTTAATAAAATGAAGCGTGTATATGTAAATGAAGACTGGTGTCTGGCATGTCATCTGTGTGAATATAATTGTGCATTTGCCAATTCCGGCTTAAAGGATATGGTAAAGGCCCTGAAAGGCAAGAAGCTCTATCCGCGAATTCAGGTTGAAGAAGGGGGTACGAAACCGGAAGATGTAAATTTTGCGGTTTCTTGCCGGCATTGCGAAGAACCACTCTGTGTAAAAGCCTGTATCACGGGAGCACTTCATATTGAAGACGGTGTTATTTTTGCGGATAAAGACAAATGCGTCGGGTGCTATACCTGCATACTTTCGTGCCCCTACGGTTGTATTATGCCGGCAGAAACCGGACAGGTCGTACAAAAATGTGAACTTTGTACAGAGAACGGGGATGGAACTCCAGCCTGCGTAAAAGGGTGTCCGAATGAGGCAATTGTATATGAAGACCGGGGAGTTCCCGGTTATCATGGCGAAGGAGAGGAGGCGGTTTAATGATAAACTCGGCAAAATACGTAATCATCGGTAATTCCACAGCAGCAGTCGGTTGTGTTGAAGGAATACGGACTATAGATAAAGACGGTAGTATAATCATGCTGTCCTCCGAAAAATATCAAACCTATTCCCGTCCGCTCATTTCCTATCTGCTCGAAGGCAGAGTTGATGAAAAGCATATGCTGTATCGCGATAAAAACTTCTATAAACAAAATAAAATCGAATTTTTTCCGTCAAAAACGGTAGTAGCAATTAACGCCCAAAATAAAACTGTCACACTTGAAAGCGGAGAAATTCTTGAATATACCAAACTCATGAATGCGACAGGTTCCCGGCCGTTTGTCCCGCCAATGGGGGGACTGGACACCATGCCTGAATACTTTACCTTTCTTTCTCTTGACAGTGCAAAAGCACTTGGCAAAGCAATCAGCAAGAAAACCCGTGTACTCATTATCGGAGCAGGTCTTATTGGAATGAAATGTGCTGAAGGCATTGCAGACCGATGTAAAAGCGTTACCATCGTCGAAATGGCTCCCAGATGCCTCCCTGCTGTTCTTGAAGAAAAAGGAGCTGCAATCATCCGGAAAAAGATGGAAGAGCACAACATTTCCTTTGAACTTGGCGACAGCGTAAAACAGTTTACGCCCAACTATCCAAAGGGTAGTCTTCTTCCGAAAAATACAGAAAAATCTCCGCTCGGGGGTACTGCCCTCACCGTGAATGGAAAGACACTGGAATTCGATGTTCTGGTTTGTGCTGTCGGAGTACGGCCTAATACACAACTTATTGAAAAAGCCGGTGGAAAAGTTGAAAAAGGAATCGTCATCGATGAAAATTGCCAGACGACGCTTCCAGATGTCTATGCAGCCGGAGACTGCACGCTCAGTCATGATCTCTGTACAGATACAAACCGCATTCTTGCAATACTGCCGAATGCGTATATGCAGGGAGAATCAGCAGGAATAGAGATGGCCGGCGGTACAAAACATTTTTCTAAAAGTATTCCTCTTAATTCTGCAGGTTTTTTCGATTTACATATGGTGACCGCAGGAAGTTATACCGGAAAATGTCTTGATGCGAGCAAGCCCGAAGTAAAAGCCCGCGGTAATATTCCCTATTCGCCAGCTGAATACCGGAAATTTTTTATTGAAGACGATCTTTTAAAGGGGTTCATTATTATAGGAGACGTGAACCGTTCCGGAATCTATACGTCGATCATTAGAGATAAAATACCGCTTTCTTCTATAGACTTTGATGCAATCAAAGATGAGCCGCGGCTTATGGCTTTCAGTAAGTCCCGGCGGGAACAAATGCTTGCAGCAAAAGATGAAGTTCCAGAAACATCCTGGAATTTTGCTACAATGTAAGAGAATACACGGAGGAATTCATGTTAAAAATAGAAGCAACACCCGAACTTGATTTTTCGATATTAAATAAAGAAATACGCGATTCTAAAGAAAAGCATATACGTATTATAAATGCCATTGGGCAGCGGTATATCGCAAGCGGTCTTGCAGGCCGTAAAATTGAAATTCTGGGAACACCGGGAAATGCACTTGGAGCGTACCTTGACGGCTCAACCATAATCGTAGAGGGTAATGTGCAGGATGCGACTGGGGACACAATGAATAGCGGCGAAATTATTGTTCACGGAAACGCAGGCGATGCAACAGGATACGCCATGCGAGGCGGAGAAATTTATATTCGCGGGAACACCGGGTATCGAGCAGGAATTCACATGAAAGCTTATAAGACACAACAACCGGCAGTTGTCATCGGCGGTAAGGCAGGAAGTTTTCTGGGAGAATACCAGGCCGGCGGAATCATAATAGTCCTTAATCTTGCTGCTCCCGTTTCGTCAAACGGTAAAGTCATCGCAGGCACTCCGCACGAAGAAGGAATTACAGGTGCCTTCGTCGGGACCGGGATGCACGGTGGGGCGATTTATCTAAGAACCGATGAGAAACCGGATCTTCCGAAACAGATAAAAGTTTCTATGAAAAAGGGAAAAGACATTCCAGAAATAAAATCCTACATAAATAAATTCTGTAACAGCTTTCCGGATGTCGATAAAGACAAAATTTTCGATTCCCTGTTTGCAGAACTCAAGCCCGACAGCAAAAATCCGTATAAACAACTTTATACGACAAATTAAGCGGGATTAGTTATAAGTTTAAATAATTGTTTTTTGATTTCGTCAGCGGGCTCATGATTAAGAGAATATACAAAATCAGGAGATTCAATCAAACCAGTCGTGATGAGAGAAAGAGCTCCAATTTCATCATGATTGGCATTATCGGAAGCAGCAAGATACAGTATGGTAACAGGTGGTTTTTTGCTCCGGACCAGTCCTGCTACGGGTATTGTAATCGCAGATGAACGGCAGTGGAAAAGCCGGATATCCGATATTTCAAGATATACGGATCCTTTTTCCTCCCGCTTATCAAAATCCTGTTTCAGTTTCTGCTGTGCTTTCGGCTCCTGAAGTATAAGTTCCGAAAGGAAAGCCGTTATTCTCTTGTCCTTCAAAGGTCTGTCAATCTCCGTTATAGTAAAATTATTAAAGACCTGTACTGTCGCTTTCGTATTCCTTATTTCGGACTTTTCTTCTTCGGACTTTTTTTCTGCCATAATTTCTCTGTCGGTTCGCGGTAAATCTGCTAAAAAACCGCTAAAAGCACGTCTGAAGGATTCCTGCCGAAATGGCATCGTAACAAGAAAATGAGGAATACTGTCAGGCGCATCATCTACAGTCGTTATCAGAACATCTACATTAGTATTTTTTATAAATTGAGGTGCAACATCAATTTCACCGACAGTATCGACTATCGTTATATCGGGGTAATAAATACGAATCACCGAAGCAATAAGGCGGGCCAGGCAGATACCTTCCACACACGCCACAAGCACCCGGATTTTTCTCGTATGAACGGTATTCTGAGGACTTGCCGCACGAATCGGTACTCGTAAGAGTTCCACATCAGCAAGTGTAAGTATAACTCCGAATTTTTTCTTTATTGGTTCATACAATGCTTTCAGAATAGTGGTACCGGTCTTCTGGATAGGTATTGTCATTGAATAATCATACGTATTATGAGGAATTTTAAAAGCTTTTTTGCAAATAACAGTCGAAAGAAGTATTCCCAGCAGATTTCTGAGTTCTGCAGTAAATTTTTCATCAATACAGTGTTGAAGAAACAGATTCTGTTCTATTTCAGAAATATATCCGTCTATCTCAGGAAGTACAAATCCATTTTCTGACTGCTGAGCGGGTTCAAGAGATGAAAGCAGACATTGGAGACAGTACACTTCTTTCTTGCTGCGACTAATGCTCGGGATCGGCAGCCCGCGGACAAGCGATTCGGAAACCACCGGTTCAACAGAAAAACCACCGCCGATGACATCATCACCGGAATCAGCCGGATGTGAAATGGTTATAAGCAGGTAACAGAACAGTAATACCAGATCATACAAGGCAAAATGACAGTTAAGCTGTGCTTCAATTTCATAGACAGAATCCAAAACTTTTTTTGTATCCGCTGTAAAACCTAATGCATTCTTTATTTTTTCAAACTCGGAGGAGTTATCCTTTCTGACGATTGTTTTTCCCAGCTCCATTACCGGTACAATTTTTAAGAGCCCGTGCAGCATAGCCATCCTTTTATACCACACAGGGCCGTCTATACTTATCCCGTAACTTCTTTTTCGTTCCAGAACCAGTTGCCCAAAAACATCATTACCACTCAAAATTTCTCCAATACCGGCAAGATCATTACTCATACAAGATTCGCTGATCCTGAGGAGGGCCGCCAATTCGGAATTCTGAACTTTTCGACCGGCATTACAGAGATAGATTATTTCAACATAAAGACGAAGTTCCGGAGAAAGCGAAGACATATATGTCCGCAAATTCGCCTGCCGTTCCATGAGCCTCGTCAAATCACCGCCAATTCTTATCCCCTTCCCGTGTTTCTTTTCAAGTTTTGCACCAAGCAGCGGCAAAAAATTACTCAGTTCATTAAGATCACGAAAAACGGTACGTTCCCCGGTATTCAGCCGGGCCGCTATTTCCTGGGCAAGAACATAATCAGGTGAACCTAGCAGCAGTTTTATGATCTGTTCCTGTCGATGTTTCATAAAAGCAAACCTCGTTCTTCCAGAAAATTATGAGCTTTTTGTTGTACGGATTCAGCGTCCGGCAGCTTTATTACAGCCTTTGTAAGGTCCTGCAATTCCGTAAAAGAACAATTACGTAGGATTTCCTTTACCGCCGGGATGGAACCTGCTGACATACTCAATTCATCAAATCCTATTCCTGCCAGTAGAACAGCACCTTCCGGTCTGCCAGCGAATTCTCCGCAAATACCTGTTTCCATTCCAACCTTTCCGGCATCCGTGACTGCCCGGTACATTAACTGCAGTACGGAAGGATGGAATTCACTATACAATCTCCGTAAAACTTCGCTTTCCCTGTCAACAGCGACAGTATATTGTGTCAGATCATTGCTCCCAATACTGATAAAACCAGACAAGTCTTTAAAATTCAGAACATTCATGGCTGCGGCAGGGGTCTCCACCATCATACCGGGGATTGCGTCTCCACCGATAGATTTTTGCTCTTCTTTTATTATATCATGTACCGCCTTCATTTCCGAAACACAGGAAACCATCGGAACCATAATCCGGACCGTTTGATGCGTTGAGGCAGAAGCAATCAGCATACTCCGTATTTGTGTACGAAGAATCTCTCCGTTATCAAGCAGGAACCGTATACCTCTCCAGCCTAGGAAGGGATTTTTTTCTTTCGGATGCGGCATATAGGGAAGCGGTTTATCGCCGCCTATATCAAGCAACCGGAATATAACCGGTTTACCATCAAGCGATTCAAGCACTTTCGCGTAATACGCAGCCTGTATTTCTTCATTAGGAAGGCTGCTTTGCTCCATGAACAGGAATTCTGTTCTGAACAGTCCAATCCCGTCAGGTTGCTCCGCTGTAACGGCAGCAAGATCCTTCATGCTTCCGCTGTTTGCATACAGTTTAAAACGATGATTGTCTTTTGTAACAGCCGGTTTACCTTTGAGCTTTTTCAGTCGTATTTTTCTATTTTCCTGTACTGTCTGGATTTTTTCAGCTTTTTCTATTGTTTTCCTGTCCGGTTCGACGATGAGGGTATCATTTTCTATGTTAAGGACAACCATCGTAGTATCTTTCAAAAGTGAAAGCATATTTTCAGATACGACAACCGCAGGAACACCGATTGACCGGGCAAGGATAGCCGCATGAGAATTCTTCCCGCCTTTTGCCACAATAAAACCAAGCAGATTCGGTTTATAAAAACGGATTGTTTCTCCAGGCGACAGTGACTCTGCAACGACAACGGCCTTGTGAGGTGGAAATTCTTCTTCAGTTCCATTCTGCTCTTTTGTCAAATGCGAGACAATTCGTTGACCTATGTCACGAAAATCGGCGGCACGTTCTTTAAAATACGGATCATCAAGTTCCTCCATCTCAAGTGCGTTCTGTTCTGCAATAACAGAAGCCGCGTATGCTGCCGAATAGCCTTTTTCTTCGATAAGCGAAAACATATCATGCTGAAACTCTTCATCGCTGATGATATCTGCATGACATTCAAAAATGGAAGCTTTATCATCTCCAAGAGATTTTCGTACTTCCCCGACAAGGCTCTGTATTTCATTCAGAGAAACTGAAAGTGATTCTTCCAGTTGTGCCCGTTCTGCACCTCGTTTTTCCGGCGGGACATCTTTTTTTTCTTCTACTTCAGCAGATTTCCGATAATTGAGCACAGGCCCGCATGCAACGCCGTCAGAAAGTGTTATCGTATTTATACTAAACATTCAGATTTTACCCCGATACTGATCATCCTTTCATATTCACCAATATGTTTCCAAGTTTCTCACAAGCTTCTTTCTCATCGGCTCCGTCGCATCGCAGCGTAATTACCGTTCCACAAGAGATACCGAGCTTCATGAGCTTTATAAGATTTTTACCTGAACCTTCTTTTGTATCCCGTATCAGCGTTACATCACAGGCATATTTCTTCGCAGCGTCGACAAACTGTTTTGCCGGCCGCGTATGAAGACCGGCAGGATCCATAATTCGTACTTCTTTTTCAATCATTATCATTCTCCAGCTAAAAAACAGTAATCTTAAATTTCAAAACCACAACGGTTCGCAGATACATTTTTGAAAGTATATGTATCTGCGGCAGCAGTCAGTCCTTTTTTTAATATTCTATATCACTCTTCAATCGATCGATGGAGCATTCGAAAGCACGTACTGTTCGGCTTCCGGGGACCATAAACCATTATTTGCTACCACAATCTCAGAGAGTCCCGTAAGGAAACTTGATTTTTCAGCAATCGAAGGGAGTTCTTCAAGACTTATCAGGGGGAATTTTTTATGCGTATAAATAAGTTTCTTTCCTCCTCCAATCTTCGGCAGATTCATCGTCGTTTCTGCAGCGGAATTCAGCCCTCCTACGTGGGTTACGAGCGCTTCCGGATGAATCAAATTCTTTTCCATAAGGGAAAGCGCTTCCTTCTGGTCGTCGTTATTTCCTCCTGTCGTTCCGATAATATGCTTTTCAAAATAATGCACATCATAAAAATTAACTTTTGCAGAAAGATTCGTATCAATCGGTCCTGCAAAAAAATTCATACAACCGTTAAAGGCCAGCAGTCTGTCTGCAGTCTCGAGCACTGCAGGAATAGGAAGCATTACCAGAATATCATCATATTTTTTCTTATCAGAAACCTCGTACAGGACTTCGTAATCATCTTTGTTCTTTGTATTCACAATGTCAAGGCGGATACCGCGATCTTTTGCAACTGAATCGAAAATAAGTTTTGCACGCGCTATTTTCTTCTCATCCTGATCAGAAACGACGACATGGCCCGGATGCTGGTCAGCTGCAAGTGCATAATCAAGCGCTGCAAGTCCCATGGGACCGCAACCTCCTATAATAGCAAGCGTTCCTCCCGCTTTCATACCAAGTGTATGCTCGTGTTTCTGCCGGCTTGTGCGAAAAAGAGAATGCATTGCGCCTATAACACAAGAATAAGGCTCGGAAAGAGCCGATTTGAAATAGCCGTCGACTTCGACCGGCAGAAGAGCCCCCACAATCATGACTTCTGGAGGTAATATTATATACGTGGCATCTCCTCCGCAATATTTATAAGAATATCCCGGAGAGTCCATAGATCCTTTATAATTGAGTGCAGGCTGTATGGTAACCATTTGTCCCGATGCAAATTGATCCGCCCATTTCTTTCCTATTTTTTGCAGCACGCCGGTCAGCTCGTGGCCTATGATAATCGGATTCGCAGCTACGTCATCAGGAACTCTCTTATGATCAGCTCCAGCCTGAACAGCTTTCCACGTACTCATACACAGACTGTCTGCGACAACCTTGAGAAGAATCTCATCGTCCTTTATATCGGGTAGATCGAAAGATTCCATTCTCAAATCATTTTTTCCATACAGACGAACCGCCGTTGTTTTCATATTTTTATCCTTTATTCTTTTATAGTTTTTAAAAAAGCTGTAACATCTTCAGTAGTTGCAAGACTACGTAATGTATGCAGTTTATTTTCATCATCACAAAAATCAGCAATCTGACACATCAAATCTTCAACATGATCACTACTGCTTTTAGCCGCCATAAAAATCAGAATATCTATAGGATCATTCTCCGGATCTCCAAAACTTACGGGAGAAGAGAGCGTTACCAGTGCAAAACCGTTACCAAGAGCTCCTTTTTCGGGGCGGGTATGCGGCATTGCAATTCCTTTGCCTATTACAAAATAAGGACCGTTCACCTCGCAGCTTGTAATAATCGATTCAATATAATCTGAAGTACAGACACCCTGCTTCAACAGAAGTTTTCCACCTTCGCGAATCGCATCTTGCCAGCTGTAGGCCGTAATTCCTGCTGCAATAGCGTTATTTTTCAGCAGATATTTTACAAATCCCATTATATCTCCTTAAAACTGCCGGCCGTTTCAGGGGACAGACACGGGATTACCGTGTCTGCGACTACAGTTCCGGCTCTCACATTCTACTTTCGTGAGGCAGCGATAGAGTCGACAATCTCCTTATATTCCAAAGAATTAACAAGATTGCTGATTGCAAAAATCCGGGCAGTCGGACAAGTATCCTTCGCACGGTCGGCAAGTGATTTCTGGCAGATTACAAGCTGCGCAGTAGGAGGTATAGCATCAACAGCTACATGTTCAACTTTTATTTCCGTTATTCCTGCTTCCTTGAGCATTTTTTTAAGTTTGCTGGCTCCCATGGCACTTGTTCCCATTCCGGCATCACAGGCAAAGTAGATACTTTCAGTCTTGCCAAGATCCTTCATGCTCTGAACATTCGTTTTTGCCATTTCAAGCATTTCTGTTCCTTCACCTGTTTCCATCTTGGAAGCATTCCGCTTGACTAACGGCATAGCGACGACAAAACTTACGATTGTCGATGTCACGACACCTAAAAGTACCGGGAATAAACCACCTTTCGGGGCGACAGCAATAAGCGCAAAAAT
>JALCCK010000061.1 GCA_022640795.1 Treponema sp. | reverse complement strand
GATATCAGAAATGTCATTGATGTCATAGACGATATTGCTTTCCAAACGAATATGCTGGCACTCAATGCCGCCGTCGAAGCAGCACGGGCAGGTGAAGCAGGAATGGGATTTGCTGTAGTAGCGGACGAAGTAAAGAATCTTGCAAACAGATCATCGGAATCTGCAAAAGAAACAGCGGCCATGATAAAAGAAACGCTTAAAAATGTTGAAACAGGAATGTCGATATCGAAAGATCTCTCCGAAATATTCAAAGAAATATTGAATAACTCGAAAAAAGTTATGGAAATGAACCGTGAGGTTGAAACAGCTTCCGGACAGCAGGATGAAGGTATCGGTCAGGTAAATAAGGCATTAATACAGCTCGATTCCGTTGTTCAGACGAATGCATCCAGTGCAGAAGAAACAGCCAGCGCAGCTGAAGAACTGCAGGGACAGGTAAGTAACCTGAATGAAATTGTGAATACACTGTATGCTATTGTAACGGGAGACGAATATGTATCCGATCAGGAACGTCTTTCACTCCATGATACCAGTATGCCGAAGTCTCACAAAAAAACCAGTGAAAGGAGAATGCCTCGACCATCAGGAAATCAGGAAACTGCAAGCTCTTCGTCGAAAGACAACCAGGAAGAAGATGCAGCCCATACTCAAAACAATGCACGGGAAACAACACTGGTGAAAAAGGACCCTGCTAAAAAAACAGCTCCGAAAGAATCGGGTGAAAAAACGGAACATAAAATTTCCTTCGAAGACGACGAAGAATTTAAGGCTCCGTAACCGGTAAAGCTGGGAAAAAGCCGTACACAAGTTTTCCTGCAAGGAGAGATATTTACAGCAAAATGAAGGACCTTAGTTACAGACAGATACAGGCCATCAGCAGCCTTGTATATGAAAATTTCGGCATATTTATCACACCTGATAAATTCTTCCGGTTCAAGCCAAAACTGGACAAACTGATCCATAATGAAAATTATTCCGGACCGGAAGAATTTTATGATTGTCTCATGACCGGCGATATAGAATGCCTTAATATGCTGGTTACCTATATCACCACCGGGCATACATTCTTTTTCCGAGAACCGGAACATTTTCGACAGCTCGTCGTGTTTCTGCGTGAACACCCGCAAAGTAACTGCCGTATATGGTGTGCCGCCTGCTCAACGGGAGAAGAACCCTACTCTATCATTATGACGCTGCTCGATGAAGGAATTCATAATTTTCATATCGTTGCTTCGGATATTAATAAAAAAGTTCTTGATCATTTTAACAGGGGTGTTTACCATGAGAGCAGGCTTTCACAGATGTCGTCTGTAAGCCGGCTCAAATATTTCACCCGTAAACGGGAATCGTGGTATGAAATCAAACATCAGCTGCGAAATTATGTATCAATAAAGGATATAAATCTCATGAATCCCGTTTCTTTTCCTGAAAAATTCGACTACATATTCTGCAGAAATGTTCTTATTTATTTTAACGAGCAGTCTCGAAAGAAGGCTATCGACAATCTTATCAACAATCTTAAAGTAGGAGGCATTTTCTTTATCGGCCATGCGGAAGCTCTCCTTCAACAACCGGAAAATTTAAAGAAAATAGGAAGCTCCGTCTACCGCAGAACAAGTTAAGCAGCAAAATAAATCACCATGTATGGAAAGCAGGAAAACAATGAAAAAAATACGAGTGTTGGTTATTGACGACTCGGCTATTGTCCGTGATATTCTTTCACGGCAGTTATCGGCATATCCAGAAATAGAAGTAACAGATTCAGCAGGAGATCCGTATATAGCACGAAATAAAATAGAAACTACGGAATTTGATGTTCTGACGCTGGATATAGAAATGCCGCGGATGGACGGACTGACATTTCTAAAATATCTGATGAAATACAATCCTCTGCCCGTCATAATTGTAAGTTCCATCGCTTCAGGCAATAATCAGGCAGCTATAGAGGCCCTCGAACTTGGAGCAGTTGATGTGGTCCAGAAACCGGGAGGTCCTTTTTCTGTAGAAGAAGTAACAGAAGAACTTGCAGAAAAAATAGTAGAGGCATCTATAGTTCCGCGTTCCCGGCTGCTCATCGCGTCGGAGAAATTAAAAAAGAGAAACAAAACAATCGCAAGAAAAACACTGTCAAAAATAGCAACTACAAAACGACTGGTCGTTGTCGGGGCTTCTACAGGAGGAACTATTGCACTTGAAGAACTCTTTACCCGGTTCACGCCGGACTTCCCGCCGACACTCGCAGTAATACATATGCCACCACGTTTTACTGCTTCTTTTGCAAACCGGCTGGACGGATTGTGTATTCCGCATGTCAAGGAAGCAGAGGACGGGGAACTTGTTATGCCCGGAACGATTTATATTGCCCCGGGCGGTTATCACATGCTCGTCGGTACGTCAGGAACCGACCGGATCATCAGAATAAAAAACGGACCAAAATTGTTCGGACAGCGCCCGGCAGTAGACGTTCTGTTTAATTCGGCAGCTGATAATATAGGCCGGAACTGTACCGCCGCAATTCTGACCGGGATGGGGCGTGACGGGGCCGCAGGCATGAAAGCTATCCGCGACGCAGGCGGCTATACGATTGCCCAGGATGAAGAATCCTGTATTGTATTCGGTATGCCGAAAGAAGCTATTACACTCGGCGGCGCCTGTGAAATTACACCGTTATCCGGGATAGCTGCCAGTATCGGCCGCCATTCCAGATAAAAGAGCCCGAAACTCAGTTATAGACAGCTTCCAAACCCCAACTTTTCAGAGACCGTATGTATAACATACCGTTGAGCGGCATAATATAATTTTCGTTCTGGTCCATTTCAGCAAAGATGTTCATTGAATGGACTGTTTTAAAATTGTCAGTAAAAAGTTCAATAGAACTTTTATCAACAAACAGGCAGATATCTAAGTCTGAAGAACTATTCAACTGCAATGAACTTCGGGAAACTCCCCTGCTCCAGCCGTCAGCTTTGTTTCGATCAATAGAAAGTTCCGCTTTTTCTAAATCAAAACTGACAACAGTTTTCCGGTCTTTCGAAACACGGAGTTCCAGTCTAAATTTTGTCGCCGTTGTAGCAGCTAAATCGATATGTAATCTGAGCTCATAGGAAACACCGTCGCCGGCCCGCAGCACATACGGAGCCGGATCAAGTACAATATTCTCTTCGGTATGTTCATCTTTTCTGATTTTTTCTAATTCATGTACGGGAGAAAACAGCAGTGTAGTATCAGGGGACAATTTTACTTCCCTGGGGATTCCAAAAGATCCGCACCAGCCTTCTTTATAAGTAGGTCCCCAGTCTTTCCACCACGGCATCCAGTCCCAGGAATTTGCCCATCCTATAATCAGCCTGCGTCCTTTTTCATCAAGAAAGGACTGCGGTGCATAGTAATCAAATCCCCAGTCGACATCGCCGACCGTTGTATAAGAGAATTTCCCGGTCGTATAATTCATGGTACCGATTAAATAGATGGTCTTATGTTCACCGGCTCCCATCGGCGAAAACATTAAAACATACTTATTATCCAGCGGGAAAAAATCAGGACACTCCCACATAAATCCGAACTCTCCGCGGCTTTCTGCAAGAACGTTCAGAAAGGACCAATTCTTTAAATCACTTGATTTAAAAATAAGTGCCTGTCCGAAATTATTTTTTTTTGCTCCGCAAACGAGATAAAATGAATTTTCATATCTCCAAATCTTTGGGTCACGAAAATTTGCCGGATCATAGCCGTCGGGAGCTTTCAGTACCGGATTTCCCTCATATTTTTCAAAATGAATACCATCAGAACTGCAAGCAAGACATTGAGTCTGTTCAAATCCTTTACCATGATTTGAAGTCCCTGTATACATAAGATAAAGTTTATCAGCATATACAAGGGCGCTTCCGGAAAAACAGCCGCCCAAATGATGATCATCATATGGTTCACTCGGGGCAAGAGCAATCGGTAAATATTTCCAATGGACGAGATCATCACTTATGGCATGCCCCCAGTACATCTGCCCCCAGAATGCTTCATATGGATTATATTGATAGAACATATGGTATTTTCCGCGGAACTGCACTAATCCGTTCGGATCATTCAGCCAGCCGGCTTCCGGCATAAAATGATACCGCTGTCTCATTTTTCCGGATTTAACTATATTCTTTTTCTGTGCAATATAACGTTCTGCTTTTTCAATATTTTCTTTAAAAAGGGAAAGCGACATAGATATATAGAGCTCCTTATATTTCCGTATTTCTAGTTATAACTATCGCGAAGTTTTCTGGCGAATTCTGTATTCAGATGTGATTCATTACGTGTTTTTTCTGTTTTTATCCGGATTTGATCTTCACGAACAGGTTTATATGAATTCCACCGTGCCAGGTACTGTTCCCGGGCCTTTTTCATCTCGGATGTCAATTCAACTTTTGGTAATTCTCTCCCGGGTAATTCTGCCGTTACCGGAAGTCTTTTTTCAACTGGCACCATAGTCAGAGGTGTAACGGTCGGAAGAAGTTGATACCAGTACGCGGTAGAACTCCAGTCATCGCAGAGATGATTTGCATGTCCATGTTCAATAGTAACTTTTATTTTTTTTGAAAACCGGACAGGATCTGTAATATGGAAACGATACGATACCTGAAATCCGTCAGTATCACTTTCATGTACTATTGTTCCAAAAAATGGAAAAGCGTTCTTCTGCATTCCCCATGCCTGATTAAAGTAATCTTCAGTTCCGGTTCCGTTGAGACTGGGGTATTTCTCGCCGTCAATAAAGAACATATCGTTACCTTCACCCCACCAGCTTCCCTGAAAATGCCGGACGGTCAAATTACATCCCACATAATGACCGCACCCTTCCGTTTCAAGAACAACATAATTACCATCACCGTTTAAATTGGAAACGGTATTGATTTCAGGTGTATTTACCTGTACGTCCGCACCCCATCCTCTGCAGGGATTTTCCCGTTTCCATGAAGCATGAAAGCAGGCAGTCTGTTCAGAGAGGGGTTCGCGGTACATTTCATAGTCTATATTAAAATAGAGAATAAAAGGCAAACTGTTCTCATTAATAATCTCTATTTTTGCTTTTTTATTAAACGGCATCGGAAAATAACAGGAAACGGCACAGGGCGCGCCATATCGGCCGGCTTCTTCCGGTTTTAAGGAAACATTGAACGGCAATGATGAAAAATTTCCCGGAAAGGAATTCCCAATGCAAAAGAAATCGCCCAAAGGCGCTAAAACACTTGGCATCGCCTGATCATCCCACGTTATTTTTATCAAAGCTTTTCTGTAATAAAAAGGATCGTATGCATCCCAGATAACTCCCAGTGCAGGATGTATTTCCATAACAGGTGCAGCAAGCGCACCTAGTTTTGGATCAAGAATAGCGGGGGCCTTAACACTGCGGCATGACGAGGTCATCCAAATATGCGTAATACACGCAGGTCCTTCAATTTCCCCGAGACAAACACTTTCATTCGCGGGAATTTCCCAGTAATCCTGATTCCTGCCGCTGTGGTCCCAGCTCGACAAGCGTCCATTTCGAGCATCTTTTATGCTGGTAAGATCTTTAAATAAACCCGATACAGTACACATTTAACAACTCCTTAAATTATAAAATATCTTTTTCATCTATAAATAAGTACAATCAGCCTTTTACAGCCCCTGCAGTCATCCCTTCTACAATATTTTTCTGAAACAAACCATAAAAGAGCAATTGAGGAATAATCATAATCACACTCGAAGCTATTAACCCTGCATAGTCAATATTATATCGTCCTTTAAAAAAGGAAGCTCCCAGCGATAACGTGTAATTTTTTGCATTATGAATTATGATTGATGCAAATGGAAATTCATTCCAGATATAGAGAACGTTAAAAATTATTACGGTAATAATAACAGGTTTTGCAACAGGAACAGTAATTTGTAAAATTAAATTCCATAAACCGCATCCGTCTATGACAGCCGCTTCATCTATTTCAGAAGGAAGATTTCGTAAATATCCGACGAATAACAACGTATTGAACGATATTGACGAGGCTGCATACGGCAACACAAGCCCCAGCTGTTCCCGCAAATGAAACAACGCATTTATACGATAAACAGGAAAAAGCAAAATAAACGGAGAAATAGTCAATCCCGAAATAAGAAATCCGTACAGGAAAGATTGTATATGACGTGAAGTAAATAACATCCGTGCTAAAACGAATGATCCTAAAAACGTTATGACAAGTTCTATTATCATGGAAAAAAACGCTATGAAAAAAGTATTTCCGTATAATTGAAGAAAATTAAGCGTTTGAAACGCCCGACGGTAATTTTCAAAACTTATCCGTTTGGGTAACTCGAGCGGTGCCGTAAAAATTTCGTTATTTGTCTCAAAAGAAAGCAGTACCATCCAGAGAAACGGCAGTACTGCAAAAACAACGACAACACCAAGTACGATATACAGAACTATACGAAAAATGTGATAATTTTTTGATTCGGTACTCATATATCAGCGCTCCCTGTTCCTTGTGATGGAAGAATAGATAAAAGTTATCAACAGGGAAAGAAAAAACGTTACCGTTGACAATGTCATTCCATATCCGTATTCTCCGTTTGAGAAAGTTTTCGCATAACCATACGTTATGAGTGTTTCGGACATATGATTAGGACCACCGTTGGTAAGCTGCTGTACCACTTCGAATATCTTAAAAGTTCCGGTAATTACCAGAATAGCTACCGTCGAAATACTGTTCCGCATCATAGGTACCGTGATAAATCTCAGTCTGTTCCATCCATTTGCACCGTCTATTTCAGCAGCCTCAAACAATTCTTTCGGGATCTGTTTAAGTCCCGCTATATAAATCGTTGCAAGATAACCAAGTTGCTGCCAACAATAGATAATCGTTACACAAAAAGGCGTAAGCGTTTTACCACCGATCCACAGGCGTGTTTGCGACCCCAATCCTATCAATTGTAAAAAGGAATTAATGAAACCTGTTTTCGGATCAAATATGAAAACCCAAATAATACCAACAATAATTGGCGCTATAACCGCGGGAGCAAAAATAAAAGCTTTGGCAAGTGCAGAATAACGAAGCTGCGTATTCAGTAACAAAGCAACGGCGAAGCCGCCTATAACAAGCGAAACGAAAGAACCAATGAATATTATAAATGTATTTTTTAGTGATATATAAAATATATTGTCCTTAAAAAGACGGATATAATTATGTAACCCAACATATGCTGCTTTACCGATTCCATTGTAATTTGTAAAACTGTATCCAACGGCGACCGCAATCGGAGCACAGATATAAACAAAGTATACGCAAAGAACAGGCAGTAACAGCAAAATTATATATTTTCTTTTGCTTAACCAGTACATACGGCTTCTCCAGTGTTTTATTTTTTACTGTTGTGATAAAACAGCATCTATTTTTGCCAAGGCATCTTTTGGTTTGTACGTATTCAGCATGGCTCCATACAGAGAATCATACAATTGAGCCTGAACAGATTCAGATAAAACCAAATCAGGTTGTGCAACCGGGCTTACCCAGTCCTTTTCGTTTAGAGCAGCCACGATCGCTTTAAAAGCCGGTTTATCCGATAAGTCGACATCGGTCGTATAATCTGTAGCCGGAATAATAGATCCTTTATAAGAAATTTCTGCTGCTTCTTTTCCGTAATAAAAAGCAAGAAATTTAAATACGGCTTTCTTCCTCGTTTCATCAGTAGAAACATTCTTACTTACACAAAAAGGTGCTGACGATACTTTCATTTTAAGTTTCTGTGGATATGATACATCTGAAAAAACAGGTCCCCACCAGAAACCAATAGTATCTCCAATCGATTTATCGAGTTCTCCTGCATCCCACATACCGGAATCAAACAAAGCACCTTTTCCAATAATAAAATCCTGTTTTGCCTGGAAATAATTCATTGTTGCCGTATTTTCAGGGAAAGCTCCATTTTTACCAAGTTCATATAATTTTTCAAAGTATTTTTCAAAATCGGGATTCGTAAAAGAATCCGTTTTTGCTAAAATAGCATCGATTCTGTTAAAATAACCATAACGGGCAATACCAATAAGAAATCCCCATACGCTGTACGGGTCTTTTGCACCTTGTTCAACAGGAACTATTCCATTTGCCCGAAACTTTTTAACCATGCTGAGCAATTCGTCATACGTCGTCCCATTCACCGGTTCAGGTATACCATACTTTTTGAATAACGCTTTATTGTACCAAAAGCCGGTGACTAGAGACTGATACGGCAAACCATACTGAACACCGTTTTTGCTGCACGCATTCTTCATATTGGCAGGTATAGCAGCCGCAACCGCCGGATACTCATCGAGGAATTCATTTAAATCCAGTAAATACCCAGCCTTGCTCATCTCAGGCGCAACACTAGAATCCATCCAGAAAATATCAGGTAAGTCATTTATCTGGGCAGCCATTTTCATTTTTTTTACATGTTCATCCTTGTCGTTTCCTTCGATTTTAATCGTAATGTCAGGATTTTCTTCCATAAATTTTTGTACAATGGCATACGTCACCGGTTCCTGCGCCTTTGTATTAGCGACATGCATGCCCAGCGTTATCGTCACCGGCCCTTTTTTTTCAGCACGATCATTTTTCCTGGTGCAACCGCTAAAGCAAACCATGGCAAAAACAAATATGGCTGCAGCATCCAGTGCAAGCCGTTTGTTCCGTTTCATAAAGTCCTCCTAAAATATTAATATGGAACCCGTTCCATATTAATAAAGATTCTTTTTTGAAATAACAAAGAAACACAAATCAGAATAATACAAACATGGAACGGGTTCCATGTTTGTATTATATAAACTATTCCGGTATTGTCAAGAAAATATTTTATGTTTTTCAGAAAAAACTGATGCACCTCTGAACAAAACAGGATCTACAACTATATGCGTATTTTCAGGATACTCTTTACCCTCTATAAGTCCGCATACAAGTTCTGTCGATATTTCTGCTAACCGGTCAATCGGTTGAACAACAGCAGTAACGGATGGGGACACCAGCCGAGTCACGTACGTACCGTCATAAGCCACAATCCTCAAGTCCTTCGGTACGTTTATGCTGCGCTTTTTAGCTTCCTTGAGACAGGCTAACGCCAAAAGATCAACACCAAAAACACCGTCGACATCCGTATACCGGTCAAAGGCATCCTGCACAACATGCGAAAAATATTCCATATCAAAATGGTTCCATGCTAATTCATATGAAATTACGGAAACTTTATGCGCCTCCATAATTTTTTTGAATGAAGAATGCCGGACATGTGAAGGCGTATTTACCGCAAGCGACCCCTGGAATTGAAGGACCCGCTTACAGCCGCCTGCCAGTAACGCCTCCGCTGCAAGACGCCCTCCCGTCTCATGATTAACACCCACAACTGGAATACGACTGCCCAAATATCTGTCAAGAGCAACGATGGGTTTATTACTATTGGAATAATTTTCAATATCAAGAGAATGAACACCACTGATAATACCGTCTACAATATGCCGTTTCAGCATATTTAAATACTCGTGTTCATAATTACAGGTTTTTACCGTATTACATATCATTGTTTTATACCCGAGGTCATATAATCGTGATTCGGCACATTGGACAAATTTTCCAAAAAAAGGATGGGAAACGTCGGGAACCAGAATTGCAATAATTCCTGTCTTTTTGTGAAATAAATTTCTGGCAAGTTCATTCGGGGTATAATCAAGATCCTTCATTGCTTTCATGATTCTTTCACGAGCTTTTTCGGAAACATAGCCATTCCCATTGATGTATCGGGAAACAGTTGTAGATCCGACCCCTGCCGCCTGCGCGACATCGCGTATACTTGCCATAAATTGTACCTCGTAGAAATCAGGAAATTATTCGTCCGGAATTCAATTCTAATCAAAAAGTACCGTAATTTCAAGATTTTTCTGCCATCTGATTATACAAAACGTTGTACGCATACTAAATAGAAAGTTTTAACAACACTATAAACTATCATAATGAAAAGGAAGAAGCCGTTCTCTCTTTCCGCAGACCGCTGTATCCGATATACTTACTCCATCATAGAACAAAATCCATTATAGGATTTTGTAAAGGAAAGGAGTCGTCCATGAAAAACAAATCTCATAATGAATCAGGTGCAGCGATATATGGGTTAGGATTTATCGGTGCAGCAGTTTACTTCATAGGCCATGCAGCAAGTACAGGGGCAGGAATCGCCGGTTTCTTCAAAGCGCTCGTATGGCCGGCATTTCTCGTGTACGAACTCATGAAATATCTCGGCATGTGACTCAAAAAAAACTTTTTCTACATTTTTGTACTTGTTTATTTCCGGTTCTACGGCGAAACTATATCCGTACATTCGGCAAAATGAGAATTGCTGTCAAAATCTGGATAGTGTAACGAAGGAATAATAATCGGACATTCTTGTCTGATTGTCAGATTTTTCCCGTCCGGGGCGGACAAGATCCGCCTGACTTTTTACAGGAGGATAAAATGAAAAAACGGATTTACCAGTTCATGGTACTCATTCTTCTTACCGGCGGACTGCTGTCAGCCGCCCCGACCCCGCTTCTTGTCTATTCGGGAGCAGGATTGAAAAAGGCAATGCAGGAAATAAAAACAGTTTATGAAGCGAATCACGATGTAACAATAGATTACGTCTATGCCGGTTCGGCACAGCTGCTGGCGCAAATACAACTCTCGGGGAAAGGAGATGTATTCATTGTCGGTTCACAGGCTGTTTATCAGGATGCCCAGACAAAAAAACTCGCAGAAGCTCCCAAACTGGTCGCACATCATACACCGTGTATCGCTGTACGAAGCGGAAATCCCCTGAAAATTTATTCGCTGAAAGATCTGGCCAGACCGGGAATAAAGATAATCCTCGGAGATCCAAAGGCAAATGCAATAGGATTGTCGGCACAAAAAATAATCAGGAAGAATGGTTTACCGGGAATCATTCAGAATACCGTTGCAGAGACAGCTACGGTAAACGAACTGGTAACACAATTGTCTATGGGACAAGCGGATGCCGCTATCGTAACAGAAGACAGCATTGCAAACAACACAAAGCTGGAACGTATTGAAATTCCACCGGAACAAAACATTGACCAGATTATACCAGTCGGAGTAGTAACCGTTTCGAAACATAAAAACGAGGCACAGAAATTTACCGATTTTATTGCTTCCGGCGCCGGTAAAAAGATATTTGCAAAACATGGTTTTAAACCCGTTGACTAATTCCAATAAGATATTTACTTCTCTTCTGGGTTTTATACTGGTACTTTCTCTGCTTTTTCTGCTTGTTCCGGTTTTTGCAGTCGTGATAAACGGGTTCCGTATGATTTCTGCAGCAGCTGCAACAAACGAAATACGTTTTTCTCTGATGCTAAGTCTCCGGACTACAACAGAAGCGGCTGTCATCTGCATGATCGCAGGAACTGCCGCAGGTTATGCGATGCACCAGCTGCCTCCGCTGCTGCAGAAAGTTACTTTTTCAGTTATTTCAATTCCAATGTCACTGCCGCATCTTGTCTCCGGTGTTGCACTGCTGCTGGTATACGGGCAAATGGGAATCGGCGGTTTACTGTACCGCATTTCGGGAATTGATTTTGTCTACACAAAGCAGGGGATAGTACTCGCACTGGTTTTCGTAAATCTTTCCTACGCAATCATCATGATGTACAGCTCATACGACAGCAACCTCGACCGCCTTGAATTTACCGCAAGAACGCTCGGTTGTACAAAAGCGAAAGCTTTTTTTACGGTAACAGTACCGGAAACTTTTCCGACGTTTCTTTCTGCCGCTGTGATGACATGGACCCGTGCGCTGGGAGAATTCGGGGCCGTCATCATGATTGCAGGATCGACACAAATGAAGACGGAAACACTACCCACGGCCGTCTATCTCAACATGGCGACAGGAGACCTTGACATAGCATTAAGTGTATCGGCAATTCTTATTTTCGTTTCAGTCTTCTGCATTGTTCTATTACAGCTGATCATTCCCGGGTGCAGCGGTAAGGAGAAAAACACATGCTGGACATAAGCAATCTTTCAGTCCAGGCAGGAAAATTTACCCTGTCGAAAATCAGTCTTACGGTTGAAGAAGGCGCCTGCTGTATTCTGCTCGGTAAAAGCGGGGCTGGAAAAACAGTATTCCTTGAAGCACTGGCCGGCAGATATCCCATAAAAGAAGGCAGAATAGTCTGGAACGGAACTGACATAACCTTTCTTCCACCGGAAAAACGGCAGCTTTCTCTTGTTTATCAGGATTATGCCCTTTTTCCGCGAATGACAGTCGCAGAAAATATAGCTTTCCCGCTGAAATCGGCGGGAAAGAAAAAAAAATTCTACCGGGAACGAACGGAAATGATGCTTGAATCATTCTCTCTTGTCCGTGTCGCAAAACAATATCCGGAAACACTCAGCGGCGGAGAACAGCAGAGGACGGCCCTTGCCAGAGCTCTTATTACAGAACCAAAACTTCTTCTGCTTGACGAACCGATGAGTGCACTTGATTGTGTAACAAGAGAAAAAGTAACAAAGCTGCTCCACGATCTGCATAAATCCTGTAAAACAACAATCATTCAGGTAACACATGATTTTGAAGAAGCCAGGGCCTTCGCAGATGTTTTTGCCGTTATACAAAATAGAACATTGTCACAAAAATGTACAAAAGATAAACTGTTGTCTATGAGAAAGGAGGACGTATATGCACTACTCGACCAGTAAGGATCTTTTTGAAGATCTCAGAGCCCGTTTCACGAAAATCGTTATCGAAAAACGGATTCTTACTGAAAACGTGGAAATTCACGCAGCTGTTTTAACTCCGGAAGAAGCAATCGGTACTCCGGGAAGAACCGATTATCCCATTCTTGAAGGGAAAGAACTGATGCTGCAGGCACAGTACAAAGAATCCTGCGGACAGGTGTTTACCGATTCTCCGGCAGCGTTTTCAGGGACCATACAGGACGTTCTTGCGATGGATATAGTAAATGACCGGCATGCCCGCGGTCTTTTTATAGCTGTCATGAATGCAGTACTGCGGTCGCTCTCACTGATTGAGGGTACCGTACACTGCAGAAATGACGGAATGGAAAACTGTTCCGCAAAAATTGCCGAAAAACTGGCAGCGGATTACGGTACTCCCAAAATAACGCAAATAGGGTATCAACCGGCGCTTGTTGCATGTCTTGCACAAAAATTTCAGCTGCGCGTACTCGATTTAAATCCAAAAAATATCGGAAAAAAAATCGGCAGCATTACAGTTGAAAATGGGACAGACTTCGGACCTGCTGCGGCATGGGCGGATCTGGTGCTTTGTACCGGGAGCACGCTTGCAAACGGGTCCATCAACAATTTCTTAAACCTGGATAAAGATGTTATTTTTTACGGCACGACAATAGCGGGGGCTGCAAAACTTCTCGGCTTGAAGCGTCTTTGTTTTGAATCACAATAAAACCCGCTGCTGCCGGATTGCAGTGACGGTCAGACAAGCCCCTCGTAGATGACATCGTCCTCACCGTCGAACACCGCATTTGCGACATCGGTCAGTTCCGCACTCGTCGGACGGGGATGTTCTATCATGGAATCAAGCATTTGTGTCGCGGTAATAACCGGCTTTCCGGCCTGCCTGCATTTTCCTATGATAGATTTCTGGACAAGCGGTATAGTCTCGGGAGGAATCTGTACACCAAGATCTCCCCGGGCAGCCATACTTCCATCAGCACGTTTCAGGATTGCATAGATGTTTTTTACACCTTCCTCGTTTTCTATTTTCGCTATACTACGGACACTGCTACCCAGAATATCAAGAGACCCGCGTATCTGAGTAATTTCGTCAGGAAAACTGACAAAGCTGGCGGCTATAAAATCCATATTCTGTTCGACGCAAAAAGCGATATCGTTTTTGCCCTGCTCCGACATAATGGGAAGCCCTGCGTGAACACCTCGAAGGTTTACATTTTTTCTGCTGCCAAATGAACACGCATTCTGTGCCGTACACAAAACGGTACGACCTTCAACACCGTCAACAGAAAGTTCCGCAGAAATACGTTTTACTTTATCCATTGCATTCTTGTGCCATTTATAGGTACCATGAGAAAAATTAAAACGGGCTCTATTCATTCCCGCTAAAATAAGTTTACGGATAATACTGTCGCTGTTTGAAGAAGGCCCGATAGAACACACTATTTTTGTTTTCCGTAAAATCATGGTATTGTACCTCTGGCATCAGAATTTCAGAATCAGCAGCACCCGAACGACAGGTTTCCTTCTTCAGCGCGCACCTTCCATGCCATAATTATAAGGAAGCCGGGCAGTATTTTCTTTCACCAAAACGGAAACTTCGATGCCTGAATAAATTTCAGTATTAAAAAAGTAATTTTAGGTACCTTTTTTTCGAAAAAATGATTACTAACCTGCCGGTTTTATGTATAATTATACAAAATATCAGGATGTAATATTATTTATATGCAATTCTGTCAGTTTTCTGCAAACAAGGAGGACTGTGATGTTTGAGAAAGTAACCGCGGCAAAAACTGTTCAGTTGCATAATGAACTGCAGCTCATTTTTGAAATCAGTACACTGCTTTCTGTTAACACAGATATGAAAGAAACGCTCCGGCAGGTACTCGAAAGGATCTCCAGCTGCTATGATATTATTTCAGGTGCAATCACCATCCTCAACCGCACAGACGACGAAATCACCACAGAGGCGTTTTGCGGCATGGCGAAAGAAGCGGCAAACAGAGGACGTTACCGTAAGGGAGAAGGAATAACGGGGAGGGTTTTCGATACGGGAAATCCGATTATTATCCAGAAAATAAGCAAAGAACCGGATTTTCTCGACCGGACAGGCGTTCATAAACCATTAAAAAGGGAACAGTCATTTATCTGTGTCCCGATAAAATCTGAACATGAAGTGATCGGAGCAATCGGTGTTGACATGTTCTATTCTCCGCAAAACGATCTTACCGCCTTTTCGCGGCTGCTTACTATCATAGCAGCAACTATCAATTTGACTGTTCATATCCGGCAGGAAAGCGTCGAAGAACTTCAATCGCTGCAGAACGAAAATATTGAACTGCAGGCAAAATTGAACAGCGGCTACAAACCTGAAAACATCATCGGTAACAGCAAAATCATGCGCAGTCTGTATATTCAGATGGAGCAGGTCGCAAAAACAAACACAACGGTGCTTCTGCTCGGTGAAAGCGGTGTCGGAAAAGAACGATTTGCAGAGGCAATCCACCGGTGTTCCCAACGGTCTGAAAAATCTTTCATAAAACTGAATTGTGCAGCGCTGCCTGAGTCGATTATAGAAAGCGAACTGTTCGGTCATGAAAAAGGAGCGTTCACCGATGCGGGAAGACTCCGTAAAGGTCATTTTGAACTGGCAGATGGCGGTACCATGTTCCTCGATGAAATAGGAGACATGCCGTTATCTATACAAGGGAAGTTCCTCCGCGTACTGCAGGAACATGAATTCGAACGCATCGGAGGATCAAATACTATTCATGTTGATGTCCGGATTATAACTGCAACAAACAGAGATCTGCAGAAACTAATAGCAGACGGAAAATTCCGCATAGACCTCTATTACCGGCTGAACGTTTTCCCGCTCGTCATCCCGCCGCTGCGGGAACGGCGGACCGACATCATGCTGCTTGTCAATCATTTTATCGATATGTATGCCACCGAACAGAATAAAAAAATAACTTCCATATCGAGGCTGGCAACAAATCTGATGATGGCCTACGACTGGCCGGGAAACGTGCGGGAACTTTCAAACTGTATAGAACGGGCAGTTATTCTTTCAACAGACGGGATTATACACAGCTACCACCTTCCGGCAAGCATGCAGAAAACGACTGCAGCCAATGGCAGACAGGCACCGCTGAAACAAATACTGGAAACGCTGGAACGCGATATTATCCAGAACGAACTTGATAAGAACAACGGTAACATGACGAAAACCGCAGCAGTACTTGGTATCAGCGAACGTATCATGGGTCTGAGGGTTTCAAAATATAATCTTAACCATTAAATTTTCCAGGAGAAACAATATGAGTATAAAAAATGCGACAACTTTCTTTAACCACTGCAGAACCGACCCGGAACTACGAAAAAATCTGTATCGGTGTGAAAGCAGACAGGAACTGTTGTGCCGTGCGGAACAGGAAGGTTTCAAATTTACTAACAGAGAGGCGACGACTGCACTGCAGAAC
>JALCCK010000060.1 GCA_022640795.1 Treponema sp. | reverse complement strand
GCAAGCGGAATAATAGATCCTTTCGTATAATATGCCAGCGGATTGTATTTTTCCGGTTCCGATGGAAGATGAATCTGCGTTGCGTCCGGTTCCGTTTCTTTTGCAGCGGCAGGCAGCAGACGGTAGCCAGCAGGATTTTTTTCGAACTGCAGACGGCCGGGATCGACGGTAAGCAGCCTGGAGTCGCGATAGAAAGTTCCGATATAGGCAATTTGAGCTCCAAACGGGACTGGATAGTAGATACCGCCCGAAACATCGGTCTGCTGCAGAAAGAAAACAGCATCATTTTCCAGCAGCTGCAGCCGTCCGAGCCGTGGCAGTGTATCCGGGCCGGTATATGAAAAAAGCAGCTCCGTTTTTCCGATACCGGACGAACAGGAAAGATTCCGTATAACCGCATGTTTATACGGAAGGCTGTATTCACCGACTGTTCCGTCTTCGATCGTACAGACGCGGACGGTCCAGATCATATTGTCCTTGTAAATAAACGCAAGGCGTCCGTTCCCGCAGTCCGTCAGACTGAAGGACTGCGCCTGGTACTGATTGTGAATAATTTTTCCGGTTGCGGTTATACGGCGGAGATTTCCTTCAAATTTATAGAATTTTATATCGGCATACTGGGAATGTGTTACGACGGCAGCTACATAGTATGTTGTCGCTGTCTGGATTATTGCTGCATCCCTGAGTCCTTTTTCCTGCAGAACGGACCATTTTTTCCGCTTTATATCGTAGACGCCGACCCTGTTCCGGGAAACTGCTCCGGCAGCGTCCGTAAAACTCACTGCGAGAAAATTTCCGTCCCGTGATAAACTGATTCGGGAAATATCGTACCGGGTTAATATTTTTTCAGGTTTGCCATACCGGCCGTCGGAAAATCCGGAATACCAGACTGAGGAAGAAGTCTTGTCGAGCCATGCAATACCGGTTCTGCTTCCGGTAAGCGAACGGTACAATGAACCCCGATCGTTTTCTTTTGCACGACTGCCGGCCGGTTCCCCGGAAGTTCCGGGCTGCGCGAACAGATCTCCGTATCCCTGTTCCGAAAGAGGATCTGCCGGAATATCGGGGACGCGGACGGAATTACGGAACTGTGTCCATGCCGTTTCAATTTTCAGACCGTATACTTTGCTGAATGCGGTAAAGTACGTGAGCGATTTCAGGTTCACTGCGCGGTACCAGTACTGTGCATATTTTTCCATGCCGTATGTTTCCTGCAGCCAGTGTGCGAATGCAGCTCCGAAATAGTAACTTTCGGATCCGGCAGGATATTTGTCTTTTGCTCCTTGTATATCTGCCCAGCCGGGAAACAATCCTTCAACTTTTGCCTGAAGGATCATCTGTCTGCTGTACTGATCGTTCAGTCTGCCTTCCCCCGCTGTACTTTCGGCTGTAACGGATGCGCCTTCGGCAAAAGCCGTTGTAACGGTGAGTACGGCAGGATTGTAAATATCGCCCATGAACGTACCGACTGTCTGCCAGAATTTGTTTTTCATAGTATATGTCACTGCGTGCGCAAGTTCATGACGAAAAACAGAAAGAATGGTGTCAGAAAAAACAGCCATCGATTCGGTTGGAACCGTATCGAAGAGCACAATATGATTATATGGATAAATGCTGAAATATCCGTTAAATTCATCCGGCGCCGGTGTTATGACAACGGGGATACGGAACCATGGACCGGTACGGAATTGCCCGGCTACTTCCCTGTAAATCCCGTCTGCCTTTGCTGCCAGTACCGCAGCAGAGCGGCTCGAACCGGGCGGATAGATAATATCGAACCACTGCGTTTTTATGACTTGTATGTTTTTTTCACCGGCCATAACTCCACCGGCCGAGGCCGGAAGAACGGGCAGTATGCCCAGCGCTGCCAGTATTACCATGAACTTTAAATTTTTCAGCACGTTCAACCTCTCTGCGACTCTGTTTCCGTAGCACCGTCTGCAAAAGCTGACAGATTTTTGCAGACGGTCCGGTGACTTGAACAATATCATACAAAACGGTATGGTACAATTATTACAGTATTTATAGACAGTTCGCGATCCATCCTGTCGTAAAACAAAACCAGGTAAAAAACCGGAATTGGTTTCCGGCGGCCGAATTTCATGTTCGGCGGCCGAAATTTATCTTCGGCGGTACTGAAGGACGCTTTATGCGTCTTTTTTTTGTGCCCGCAGCGGCATTGAAAACTTTGTTTTAAACGGTAGAACGTTCTGCCTGATACACAAAACGGAGCTATAAAATGCCAAATGAGATTCTGCTTGTTTTTTCACTGTTCATTGCATTCGGCGGTCTGCTTGTTTTTTTCAGACTGTTCGGTAAGGGGGGGATATTTGCCTGGACTGCTATTGCAACAATTACGGCAAATATCGAAGTTCTTATTCTTATCAAAGCGTTTGGAATGGAACAGACGCTCGGAAATGTGATTTTTGCTTCCAGCTTTCTTGCAACCGATATTCTGAGCGAGTGTTATGGCAAAAAAACTGCCGATAAAGCGGTCTATATCGGGATCGGAACATCTGTTGCTTTCATTCTGCTGTCCCATCTGTGGATGCTGTATACACCGTCGGCAAATGACTGGGCTTCTCCCTCTATACGGAATATATTCTCAAATACGCCGCGGATCATGCTGGTCAGTCTTATCGGATATGCTGTTTCGGAACTGTTTGACGTGTGGGCCTACCACAAGTGGTGGAATTTTACTGCAAAAAAATGCGGCGACGGCAGACGTTTTTTGTGGGTGAGGAACAACGGCTCTACGTTAATTTCTCAGTTTATCAATATAGTACTTTTCAATTTCGGTGCATTCTGGGGAATGTACGACATGCATACGCTTTTTGTTATAACTGCTTCCAGTTATGTCATTTATATCTTTACGAGTCTGCTGGATACTCCGTTTATGTATCTGGCCCGGCGGATCTACGGCAGTCATAAGATAAACGACTGACAGCCGCGGCAGGAGACAGTACCGCATTAAGAGTTTTTGTTGTACGAGCGTAAGAACCTGTATACACTCATTTAAGAATCTTTATCGTATTGCCGCCAAACCATTCCAAGTCGACCGGAATACTTACGGTAGTACTGTCGCGAGAGTCACGGAAGCTTACGAAGACTTTCGCGGTAATACTATCACGAGAATTACGGCAGCATACGGAGAGTTTGAAACAAATATATGGAATAGTTTGAAACAAGTAATGGAATAGTTTGAACCAAGTATATGGAATAGTTTGAAACAAGTAATGGAATAGTTTGAAACAAGTAATGGAATAGTTTGAAACAAGTAATGGAATAATTTGAAACAAGTAATGGAATAATTTGAAACAGGTAATGCAAAGTTTCGGACCCGGTAAATTTCCGACTCTGCTGTATAAACCACCGGCAGTTTTCTTTTCGGTATTCTTCTGGTATACTGTCCGTATGTCTGAAATTCTCTGCGATGATCTTGAAGATATAGCCGTCAAAGCCGGTGCGCTTATCCTTGAAAACGGCGGCGAAACATACCGGGCGGAAGAAACTGTTGTCAGGACCGCCCGCTCGCTAGGTGCTGCGGATGCATCCGCGTTCATTACGCCGACGGTTGTGATACTTTCGTACATTGATGAGTACGGACATCATCATACGAATATGCGTCGTATTTACCGCCGCGGTACGAATCTTAAAAAAGTGGCGCTGGTAAATGACCTTTCGCGGCGCATGGAGATGCACCGGCGGATGCTGAATCCGAAACGTGTCAAAAATATACTTTCCCGTATTGAAAATACGGAAGGTTATTCAACGACGGTCGTGATACTGGCGGCCGCTGTCAGTTCTTTTTTCTTTACGCTGTTGTTTGGCGGAACGCTTGTCGACGGGCTCTGCGCTTTTCTTATCGGGCTGGTGCTTCGGATTGTTTTGCTGAATCTGGACCGTCTGACACACAACAGCTTTATTGTTTCGCTTATATCGGGGTCGATTATTTCTGTTACGACGGATCTGATTGGCCTTACCGGTTTTAAAGTCGATACATCGGTTGTTATGATCGGCACACTCATGCAGGTCGTCCCCGGGCTGGCTCTCGTCAATTCCATCCGGGATATAATTGCGGGTGATCTTATGTCGGGAACTGCACGGCTGGTCGATGCTGTCATGATAGCTGCGGGGCTCTCTGTCGGAGCCGCCTCCGGTGTTTTTGCTGCGAGGTTTTTGTAATGGTTCTGTCTGCTTCTTCCGTTGCAACGGCTGCTTTTTACAGCTTCGGGGCTTCAGCCGGTGTTGCATTTTATTTTAATACACATAAAGTTGACGCTGCTGTCGGCGCAGCTCTTGGTTCGCTCGGCTGGGTTCTCTATAGTTTTGTAAAAGAATCGACCGGTTCCGAGGGACAGGGATATATGGCCGGAGCTTTTGCGGTTGCAATTCTTGCCGAGCTGCTTGCTTTTTTTATAAAACATCCGGCTACTGTTTTTCTTGTGCCGGGCATAATCCCGCTTGTTCCCGGCGGCGGTATTTTTACCATGATGCGTGCCGCAGTTCAGGGGCAGCTCGACGAATCGGTAAAAGCAGGTTACAGTACGCTTATTGCGGCCGGAGCCATCGCATTTGGCGTAGCTGCCGCATCTTCAATTGCCAGATTGTTTTCTGCTGTTGTCAGAAACCGGCAGGATAAGAAACTGAGAAAAATGACATCGTCGTTTTCGTTTCCGGATTCTACGGAATAAGCGCTGTTTGTTAAAAATGCCGGTATTCTGCATAATTATGCAAAAATCTGTATATCCATTGCCATTATTTTGATTTTCCGGTAGTATCAACAGATAGCGATAAAAAAAAGAGGATTATTTATGCTTACAATGAAATTCGGCGGTACTTCGATGGGAAGTGCCAGAAGAATACTTGAATCGGCTGACATAATAATTCAGCGGGCGGCAGAAGACAGGGTCAGCGTGATTGTATCAGCTGTTGCCGGCGTTTCAAATAAACTGCAGGACAGTATCGACGGAGCTGTCGGCGGAACTTCTGCGGAAATGTATGTTCCGCCGCTCCGGACGCTGCATCAGCAGATTTGCGATGAGATCCACTCAAAACTTTCCGCTTTCAATTCTGCTGCTGTTACGGCCAAAATAGAACCGTTGTTCTGTGAATATGAAAAACTTCTGAAAGGAATTACTGCTTTCGGCGAATGTCCCGATACCGTTCACTGCCGTATCATGGGGTTCGGTGAACTTATATCTTCTCAAATAATGGAAGCCGTCTTGTTAGCCCGCGGTACAAGTGTCATTCTTCTTGATTCGCGGAAATTTATTCTGGCAGCCGGTGATCAGAAGGAAGGAGACCCCGATTATATACAGACGGCAGAAAATTTTGCGCCGTATCGTGATGGTGATTTGAAAAACAGGACGCAGATACTGCTGCTGCCGGGATTTGTGTGTTCGTGGACAGGCGGAACCGGCTGCAAACCGGTAGCCGGTCTGCTCGGACGCAACGGATCCGATTTTTCCGCGGCGATAGTCGGTGCGTCGCTGGCCGCTTCCCGCGTTGAATTCTGGACCGATGTTGACGGTATTTATACGGCCGATCCGCGTATTGTAAAAGATGCGATTCTCGTCGACGATATGAGTTATGAAGAGGCTATGGAGCTTTCTTTTTTCGGATCAAAAGTACTGCATCCGAAAACGCTTGCTCCGCTTGCGGTTAAAGGAATTGAAGCGTGGAGTCTCAATAGTCATAATCCGGCTGCGCGCGGTACCCGTATCGGTAAAGGGCCGTTCGATTCGCAGACGGCCGGAGGTGCGGTCCGCGGCATTTCCTGTCTCAAGCATATTTCCATGCTGAGTGTGAGCGGTACGAGCATGAAGGGCCGTACCGGTATGGCCAGCAGGGTTTTCGCCGCCGTTTCCAATGCCGGTATTTCCGTTCTGCTTATTACACAGTCTTCTTCCGAATATACGATTTCATTCTGTGTCAGGGACAGCAATGCTGACAAAGCGCTGGATGTTCTCGAACGGGAATTTGAACTGGAAATAAGCGACGGAATTCTTAATCCGGTGGAAGTCAGAAAAAAATGTGCCGTCGTTTCCATCGTCGGTGATAAAATGAGGCAGAAACGCGGTATTGCCGGCAAATTTTTTGACGCACTTGCTTCTCAGGATGTTAACATTCTTGCTATTGCACAGGGGTCTTCCGAACGGTCGATTAGTGTCGTCATCCGCGGTGAGATGGGTGATATAGCGGTCCGCGCAGCCCACCTTTTTTTCTTTAACACATCTCAGACTGTAGAAATTTATGCATTCGGTGCGGGAACGATCGGCGGGGCGCTCCTTAACCAGATCCGGGATCAGAAGCAACAACTTCTGGAACAGAAGGTTGATCTTAAGGTTATGGCGATTGCCACAAAACATCATATGCTTATTGCATCGGAAGATTCCGCCGGCCTTGATATGACGAACTGGCAGGATAGTCTGACTGCATCTCCTTTAAAGTATAATCTTGATGAAGTTCTCAATTTTGTAAAGAAAACAAAACCGCTGAATCCCGTTTTTGTCGATTGTACGGCAGCGTATGACCTGCCGGAACGATATATTGATATATTCCGCGCGGGCATGCACATTGCAACTCCGAATAAACGTGCAAATTCCATGTCCATGGACTACTATCGTGAACTGCGCCGGGTGGCGAATCTGCAGCACCGGCGTTTCCTGTATGAAACGAATGTCGGAGCCGGTCTTCCTATTATTGATAATCTCCAGAATTTGTTTAAAAGCGGTGACCGGCTTACCGGCTTCCGCGGTATTATGTCAGGATCTCTTTCTTATATTTTCGGACGGCTCGATGAAGGCGTGTCGTTCAGCAGCGCTGTTATTGAAGCAAAAGAAAAAGGTTTTACTGAACCCGATCCCCGTGATGATTTGAACGGACTGGACGTCGCCCGGAAGGTGCTTATTATTGCCAGGGAAGCCGGGTATGAACTTGAGATAGACGATGTGGAGATAAAGAAGGTGTTCCCTGACGATTTTGATTCGGAGGGAACGACAGAAGAATTCCTGAAACGGTTGCCGCAGGTTGACTCCTACTTTAAGGAAAAAGTAGATGAGCTCAGGACGCGGAACAAAGTTCTCAGAATGGGAGCTTCAATTACTGACGGAAAATGTTCAGTCGGTATGATTGAAGTTTCTCAGGAAGAGCCGCTGTATACCGTGAAGGGAGGTGAGAATGCATTCGTTTTTCACACAGCCCGATATAATCCCATTCCGCTTACCGTACGGGGATACGGTGCGGGAGCGGATGTTACTGCTGCCGGTGTATTCGGCGATATACTTCGTACCGTCAGTTTTAATCCGGAAAGAAAGTAACGATAAGGAAGCGAGAGCATGGTAATAGTCTTAAAAACAAACATCACAAAAGATGAACGCGAAAGTTTGAATCAGTTTCTGGTGCAGCGGAATTTTAAAACGAACGAAATAGTCGGCGAAGAAGAAACTATTATCGCCGCGGTGGGCAAACTGTCGGTCGACCCCCGTGAGGTGGAAATTCTGCCCGGGGTAAGCAGAGTTATTCCGATCAGCAAGCCCTATAAACTTGCCAGCAGAGAATTCAAACCGGAGGATACGATTGTTGAAATTCCGAATAACCGCGGCCAGATAATCAGGGTAGGGGGCCAGCGTGTCGTTGCGATAGCAGGTCCCTGTGCGGTAGAAAGCCGCGAACAGATGATGGCCGTGGCTGAGAAGGTTTCTGCGAGCGGAGCTGTTATGCTCCGGGGCGGCGCTTATAAACCCCGTTCATCACCGTATTCTTTTCAGGGCCTTGGAGAAGAAGGTCTCAAGCTGCTTAAGGAAGCAGGTGATGCATACGGGCTGCCGGTTGTGACCGAAATTGTTGCAGCTGAATATATACCTGAAATGGAGAAAGCCGGTATAGACGTTTATCAGGTCGGCGCCCGTAACATGCAGAACTTTGAGATGCTCAAACGGCTGGGGCGGATAAACAAGCCGGTAATCCTCAAACGGGGACTGAGTGCAACGCTTGAAGAATGGCTTATGGCTGCCGAATATCTTCTTTCATCCGGTACAGAACAGGTTATTTTGTGTGAACGCGGCATACGTACGTATGAACGGGCAACACGGAATACGCTCGATCTTTCGGCAATTCCTGTTCTGCGCGGCCTCACGCATCTTCCGCTGATCGTTGATCCGAGCCATGCAGTCGGTATACGGGATAAGGTAGCTCCTATGGGCCTTGCTGCCATAGCAGCCGGTGCGGACGGCATTATTGTCGAAGTGCACTGTAATCCCGACAAGGCTCTTTCCGACGGCGCGCAGTCGCTCTACCCTGAGCAGTTTGATAAACTTATGCGCGACATAGAGGCGCTTGCTCCGGTAGTCGGCAAAGAAGTTGCACATATCCGTGTGAAGCGCCCCGCTGAAGTTTCTGTTAAAAGCAGGAAAGAGGCAGGAGGAATCCCCGTCTGTGCCTACAGCGGGAAGCGCGGTGCGTATGCGCAGCAGGCTGTCAGCCGTTATTTTGATGTCGATGCAGAGCCGCTCGCCGTTTCTTCTTTTCGCGATATATTTCAGGCAGTACTGGACGGACGCGCCGATTACGGAATGGTTCCGATAGAAAACAGCCTTGCCGGTTCTGTCTATGATAATTATGATAATCTCGTTCAGTTTGCGGATGTGAGTATCATCGGGTCGGTCACTCTGCGTATCCAGCATGCACTGCTTGGAAAAAAAGGAACGCGGATTGCGGATATAAAGACTGTTTATTCTCATCCTCAGGCTATATCGCAGTGTTCGAAATTCCTTGCAGGGTATAAAGACTGGGAACACATCAGCGCAGTGTCGACATCGACCGCTGCCATGATGGTTGCACAGTCGGAATCTCCGGATTGTGCAGCGATAGCCAGTGCCGTCAATGCTTCATATTATAACCTGGACATACTTAAAGACGGTATTGAAGATGATCCGCGCAATTACACGAGATTTGTTGTTATAGCCGCAAATCATCTTACCGGTTCCGCTTCGGAGGCCCGTACGGCGGCCGGACTTGCCTTCCAGTGCCAGCGTGTCGCGGGAGTAAAACCCAATATGGCTTCATTTGTGTTTAGTGTAAAAAACGAACCCGGAGCGTTGTACCAGTGTCTCGGTATTTTCCAGAGTCATAAACTCAATCTTACAAGGCTCGAATCCCGGCCGATACTGGGTAAACCCTGGCGGTACTGGTTTTATGCTGATGCACAGTTGAATAACGATAATGAGCAGTCTGCAGAATATGTCGGTAGTATACTGCAGTCTTTAAAAAATTATGCGGAAGATGTGCGCCTTCTGGGGGTGTATTCTGAAGCGGGGAAGAAATAATGGAAAACGCTACTATGGATCGCTATGTTTTGTCTGTACTGGTGGAAAATCATGCCGGTGTGCTGAGCCGTGTTTCCGGATTATTCAGCCGGCGCGGATATAATATTGACAGTCTGACGGTCTGTGAAACAGGGAATCCCGGGCAGTCCCGTATGACGATCGTCGTCAGGGGTGACGAATACATTCTTGAGCAGATTGAAAAACAGCTTTCGAAACTTGTCGAAGTTATTTCAATTCTTCACTGTAATGTAAAAACAACCTGCGAACGTGAAATGGCCCTGATAAAAGTTCAGGCGCAGGATGATACGCGGGCTGTCATTATTGAGACCTGCAATATTTTCCGTGCCCACATTGTCGATGTTGCACCGGAGTCTGTCATAATAGAGTCTACCGGCAGTGAAGATAAAATCGACAGTCTGATCCGGCTGCTTGAGCCGTTCGGAATTCTGGAGTTCGCAAAGACGGGACTTACCGCTATGGGACGCGGAAAAGATATTCTGAAATAGAAAATTACCGGTATTTCTTTTTTTTGGGTGCGGTTTTTACCCAGACTGCGTTGAGCAGTTCCCATTCGGTATCAGTGAACTTTGCGGTACCGATCCGGAAGACGCGGGACGGCATTTCTCTGTCACTGAAATCAGCTGCAAGGGCTTCCAGTGTCGTATAAACGGATTCTGCAGGAATGGTCTGACTTTCCGCAACGATAAACTGAAAATCGGGTCCGCTTTTTTTACCGGATACGGAAAGTCTGACCGGAAAATACAGTTTTTGTCCGGTAATTTTTATCGGCAGAATAGTACAGCCGGTTATCTGCTTCCGCCCGGCGGCTGCCTGATAGTCTTCATCTCCGAGTATACACCACAACGGGAATCTGGGAATAAACAGCAGATTTGTTTTTTGTGCTGCTTTTTTTATAAATTCTTTTTGGAGGCAGCGTATTGCGGCCGTTGTCGAATCGGCAGGAATAAGAACCGTTTGTATCATGCTGTCAGTATAGCAGTTTTCAGTAAAACCGTGTAGTATTATGGTATGAAAGTCAAGTTTCCCGGAAATAGAAAAAATAGTATTGTGGTAACAGGAACCGCTGTTATTGTTCTGCTGGTGCTTTTCTATACCATCCTGCGGTTTTCTTCCCGAAAATCATCACTTGTGTTACTTTCTGATTTTACGATTTCGGAAATGCCGGCAAATACTCATTTTATAGCACTGAATGCAAATGCTACCGCCGCGTCTGTCAAGAATCCGCAGAAGTACCCGTATGCATATTTTAAATTTGCCGATTCGCAGCGGATGCATGTTGCTGCCGTACTTGCAGCGAATGGGAATGCCGCTCTTACTCTGAAGATCCATTTAAATTCCGATGAAACGGGTATGAAAGAAATTCCATTTATATTCGGTTTTCTGTATGACGATGATTTTGTTTCCGGGCTCAAGCTTAAAAAACAGATAGAAAAACGTCCGCTCATAACGGGAGATCTGCGTTTACTGTCTCCTGCAGATTCTTTTTCTGTCTCGTTTGATTTACCGGCCGGAACCGGCGGCCGTGCGGCGGAAACCCCGGCTGGATTTTTTGTGTATTCCCGGGCTCCCGTCATTCTTCAGGAGGCCAGGATTCAGAAAGCACGGATAGGCTGGAATCGTGGTACGATACCGGAATTTGCTTTTGCTCCGAACGGTGGTGCGATAGATTTCAGCTGCAGGGATTTTGATTTTTCGGGAGCCTCACTTGTTTTCCCGTCCGTGAATTCAAAAGACGCGTTGATGCCGCATATAATTCTTCAGCTTGTACCGGCTGATTCGTTCGGAACGTATGACCGGCAGGCCGGGATTGAGATGAATGCAGGCGGTGAAAAAATCCGCCTGCTTCGTGCCCGCGGACAGCGGACCGTGAATTTGGAGACAGCTGCACTGACAGCTCCGTTTTCCTATTTTGAACTGACAGAGAATGCCGGTATGGTGACTTCCGTGTTTATGAGTCAAAGTGACGGAAACCTGAAGCCGGAAGAAGCGGGGAGAACGCTGGTTCCCTATAAAACAGATCCGGGGCTGATTATCAAATGGCCGCAGAAGAACTGGCGGACCGGCGACTACGAACTTTTTGAATGGGAACAGTTTTCCGGTATCCTGTTTTTTGATACACGGGATTACCGGGTACAGCAGAGTTTTTTTAGGCGTCTTGCCTTTTTTTCCGAGAAATCAGGTTACCGGGGGCGGCTGTTGACCGATGCAGAATTGGGGACCATGCATGGGTATAATGCGCATGATTACAGTTCGGTGTCGCTGGCCGGTTTTTTTTCAAAAGCCAGGACAGAGAACTTTACACTTAATGAAAAAGAACTGCTGCTGCGGGATATCCTTGTCGGAAACGGCGTTATAAAACTGCTGCCGGACGGTACGTATGCTGCCGGAACAGGTGCGGTTATATCTATTTCGCAGGAATCTCCTGCCTGGCTGCGCAGTCAGTTTATAGCCCATGAAGGCTGGCATGGAATATATTTTACGCATGATGATTACCGGAATGCCGTAGCTGCTGTCTACTATACGATGGATCAGACAGCCCTCGAATTTTTAAAAACATTCTGGATAACACAGACCGGGCTTCAGTATGATCCTGCCGATACGAATCTTATGAAGAATGAGCTTATGGCATACATAATGCAGCAGCCGATGAACAGAATCGCTTCGTATTTTTTGCATCTGGCTGACCGCGGTTCTGTACGCAAAAAAGAGCCGGTTCTTGCGGCGTATGTACGGAATACCGGTGCTGTCGCATTTGAAGATGCCGGGGCTGTTCTTAATGATTATGCGTTTGATCACTGGGGTTTTGCTGCAGGAAGAGTTTCTCTTGTCGTCCGTCCGTAACGGTTTTACTGTTCTTCCTCGGTGTTCAGATCGATATTAAACTTCCGTTCTGCCCCGATAGTCGAGGGCGGTCCGTGTCCCGGCATCAGGATTATCTGGTCAGCCTGAGAAAGAATTTTTGTTCTGATATTTGTTCGAAGCGTTCTTTTTGCATATTTACTTGATGTCTTACCGATTATTCCTGCACTCAGTACATCTCCGGTAAAAAGAACACAGCCGATTTTATAAATAATCGAATCTGCGGAGTGTCCCGGCAGCGAAGAAAATTCGACTTTCAGCCCGGCAGCTTTTATGGTTCCTTCTCCTGAAATAACGGTAGTTTTATCATGTGCAACTTCCCAGTCTGCGGCATAAATAGTCGGTGTATAAATTTTCATGAGCGTCTTGAGCCCGCAGACATGGCTCTCATGGTTGTGGGTAATCAGAATGTCGGTCATTTTATATCCGCCGCCCTCGATTTGATTTATGATGTCGGCGGTGATCTGTCCCGGATCTATAATGAGAGCTTTCTTTTCCTGTTCATTAACGACCACATAGCAGTTTGAGAAACCTTTGAGATTAAGATGGAAATAGATTTTCATAAAGCGCAGCTCTCCGGAATATTTTTTCCGCCTGCCAGTTCCGTTTCATCAAGAGAAAAGATTGCTTCCCTCGTATTGGACATCTTGAAGGATACGTTTTTCTGTTCCAGATCGTAGAATATTGTGCGTTTTATGTTACAGTTGCGGAACGATGTATCAATAAGTTTTGCCCGTACAAACCTTGAATTGTACAGATCGGAATCGTCGAAAGAAGATTGATAGGCTGCTATACCACAAAAATTATTATGAATCATGTCGCTGCCGGTGAAAAGCGTATGGGTAAAGGTACAGCCTGCAAAAGAAGTAAACTGCATGTTGCTTTTGAGCCAGTTGCAGTCCTTAAAGACAGCAAAATCGAACATACTCATTCTGCTTCTGAATCCTTCCGAATGAAGATTTGAAAATTGGCAGTGTTGAAAATTACATCCGTAGAACCGCTTGTTCGTAAGGTCAATATCGGAAAAAATTATTCCGCATGCATTAAGTCCCACTATTTTATCATGGGTATTTATATACTGATAGACATCCTGCTGTGCTTTTTGTGGATCGGGAATGTGGTCTATACAATATCCGTCCTTTTCCGTGATAGTACCGTTTTCATCAAAGACAGTCAGAGCACCGTTTTGGCATGACTCCGCCAAACATTTATTCAGCGTATACATTATTCTATCGTACGGTATTGCACCTGTTTAGTCAAATGGATAAAATATAACCATGTGCTGGAAATGTGGTAATTCTGTCGAAAATGTTCGTGATTTGCACAGAACAGCTGTGTGTCCGTTTTGCGGAGCTGATCTTCATTGTTGTAAGAATTGCAGTTTTTACGAACCGGGTAGTCATTACGATTGTCATGAGACGATTGATGAGCCGGTTACCGATAAAGAGTCTGCAAATTTCTGCAGTTATTTTTCACTGCGTACGTCTTTTTCTGGTGCTGCGGATTCTGCAGCTGCTCAACAAAAAGCCCGCGATGCATTTAATCATCTTTTTTCATGATAATTAAAAAACAGAGGTAAAACGTGTCTGTTGAGTTTGCTTTTCTGGATTCCGGCACCGGCGGTATTCCCTATATGCAGTATTTGAAAGCTCAAATGCAGAGTGCCAGCTGCGTCTATCTTGCCGATACAGAAAACTTTCCGTACGGTGAAAAAACACCTGCACAGATTGCAGATTGTTCCAGCCGTGCGGTTTCTCTTATTTTGCAGAAATGGACTCCTGAAACTATTGTTGTTGCCTGCAACACAATTTCTGTTACTTCTTTGGATATACTTCGGGACCGGTTCCCCGAAATACCGATAGTCGGAACGGTGCCGGCGGTAAAGCTCGGTGCAAAGGTTTCCCGGAACGGAATTATCGGCCTTCTGGCGACGGAAGCCACAGTGAGGGACCCTTATACGGCAGCTCTTATAACAGATTTTGCGGCGGACTGTACGATTATAAAACGTGGTGATTCAAAACTTGTCTCGTTTGTTGAACATGAACTGTTTACTGCCTCTGAGACGGAAAAACAGGAAGCAGTCCGTCCGGCCGTACAGTTTTTTAAAGACAAAGGATGTGATACGATTATTCTCGGCTGTACCCATTTTATTCATCTTGCCCGTGAAATAGCAGCCGTTGCCGGCGCTGCTGTTACGGTTATTGATTCCAGAGACGGAGTAGTGCGGCAGGCGTTGAAAGTAGAAGCGGAACGCCGTCATGACGGCCGTGAATCGCTGATTGCTGCGGTAAATTCTTTTCTGGCGGATAAGCCGCCTGACTCAGCCCTGTTCGTGACAGGCTTTAAATCGTTCTCGTATGAGCAGGAATACAGAAAACTTTGTAAAAATTTTGCTATTCCATGGGGCGGAATACTTCAATCGTAAATTAATATGTTATTACAAAATATTATTGAATTACTTGATAATATTTATATTATTTTTTCAGGTTTCAGCTTATACTTATAACATGAGGATATTATTAGTTGAAAACAATGAAATAGTTGCCAAATTAATTCTGGACCTGTTAAAAAAAGATAGAATCGGGTCAGATTTAGTGACCGGCAGCACAGATGTGCTTCAATATGTACAGAAGCAGATTTATGATCTTGTCATTATGGATTCTGCTGATTCAGATAGTGACTGCATTGGAATCCTTAAGGCTGTTCGTGAGAAAGATAAACGTATACCGATAATGATTGTATCGGAAAAGAAAGATCCAATCGATATAGTTTATGCATTTGATTCCGGGGCCGATGATTATGTCGTCCGTCCTTTCTCGAATATCGAGTTTATGGCGCGGGTAAGAGCCCTGATGCGGAGAAACGGAGAAATACAGGAAGATTATATCGTTTTCGGTGATGTTGTTCTTAATTTCAGAAACTGTGAGCTGGGCTCCGTTTCAGGAACCAGCCTGAAACTTTCTCTGAAAGAATTCCAGATATTGGAGATGCTTTTCAGAAATCCGCAGCAGATTATTACCAAAGAGCGCTTGTTTGAAAAAATTTGGGGTACCGACAGCAATGCGGAATATAATAATGTTGAAGTTTATATGTCGTTCCTCAGAAAGAAATTCAGATATCTGAAAGTAAAAGCGGTGATAAATACTTCAAGAGGAATCGGGTATTCTCTTGAGAAAGAAAAATGCATAAAATTGTAAAATAAAGGTCCGGACCGCATTCTTTTGCTGGAACCGGATCTTTTTTTTTGATATACTGCCGGTATGATTACACGAAATAATGGATTTTCCAATTTGACAGCCGGTTATCTTTTTCCCGAAGTTGCGCGCCGGCGGCGGGATTTTGCTGCAGCAAATCCCGGAAAAAAAATTATCAGTCTTGGTATCGGCAATACGACTGAACCGTTAACCCCGCATATAGCAGAAGCAATGGCTGATTATGCAGCTGCGCTCGGAACGAAAGAGGGATATTCCGGATACGGTGACGAACAGGGGCTGACTGCTCTTCGTGAAAAAATTGCATCGGTTATATATAATAAAAGAGTACAACCGTCGGAAGTGTTTATTTCTGACGGAGCTAAGTGTGATATTGCGCGAATTCAATGTCTGTTCGGAAATTCGGTAGCGGTTGCCGTCCAGGATCCTGCCTATCCGGTCTATGTCGACGGATCTGTTATCGTTGGCGCTGCCGGCGGGCTTACAGAAAACAAAAGCGGCTATCAGGGGATTACCTATATGCCGTGTACGCCCGGGAATAATTTTTTTCCTGATCTTTCCGCTATTAAAAAAAATTCTCTCATCTATTTCTGTTCGCCGAATAATCCGACCGGCGCTGCTTCGACCCGTGAAGAATTGCAGAGACTGGTGGATTTTGCACGGGAAAACGGTTGCATAATCATCTTTGATGCAGCCTATAATGCGTTTATCCGTGATGAGCGGCTGCCGAAAACCATCTATGAGCTTGAAGGTTCCCGCAGATGCGCTATAGAAATAAATTCATTTTCAAAGCCTGCAGGGTTTACCGGTGTCCGGCTGGGGTGGTCTGTCGTTCCCCGCAGTCTTCTTTTTGAAGACGGGACGCCGGTCATCGATGACTGGAACAGAGTTATGACAACCTTGTTTAACGGTGCATCAAATATAGCCCAGCACGGCGGACTTGCGGCACTTGATGAAAAAGGGCTTTCGGAAATGAAGACACAGGTTGATTTTTACCTTGAAAATGCGGGAATAATTCGTGATACGCTTGGAGCTCCGAATTTTAAAGCAGCCCGTGTTAAAATTTTCAGTACCGGCAATTCTCCGTATGTGTGGGCACAATTCCCTGGATTTAAAAGTTGGGATGTTTTTGATAAAATTCTGGAACAGTGCTGTGTTGTTACGACGCCGGGCAGCGGTTTTGGTCCTTCAGGAGAAAGTTTTATCAGATTCAGTGCTTTCGGTCATCGTGAGAATATTATAGAGGCCTGCAGCCGGCTGAAAACTTTAAAGTTTTAATTGAGCCGTGCTTTATAGCCGACTGCAATTTCCACTGCATTTTTCGGTGATGAGATAAGATCCGTTATATTAATCTTGACCATGCTGTGGAGCGTTCCCGTCCCCAGCGTGACCGCCATGAACGGAGCCACGGTGAAATTGGCCGTATCTTTTGCATCTGAAAAGAAATTCCGTGCCGGTATATCTTCATATGATTTTTCAGGAACGGAAAGCGTCAAATGTGAGCCGAGCGTAAATAAACTGCTCCCTATATGAACGTGATTTGCATATATCGCCATATTGATACCAAGCGTATCGTTTATCAGCAGCATTGAATCAACTGTTTCCTGCGGAAGACTGAAGAAAGAGCAGTCGACTCTGGTTGCAAGCGAAGTCATCCGCAGTTCTGCCAGAATATAGGTGTTATCGTTGTCGAATTTAATGGAT
>JALCCK010000059.1 GCA_022640795.1 Treponema sp. | reverse complement strand
ACCGTATTCGCTTCCTGCAGCATTTCAGACTCGTTTTCTATAAGCTGAATCCGGTCATTAACATCATGCTGTTTTTCAGCGCCGCTCCGGGAGTTTTCTTCCAGTTCGGCAAAGGAGGCTGCCATTTTTTCAACCGACTGATTAACCGATTTGATGTTGCCGATCATCTGTTCTACCGCTGCGGAAGCTTCGGTAACGCCTGACGCCTGCCCTTCTATCATACGTTCAAGAGAAGCTATATTAGAAGCTATCTGATTGATCGCACCGGCCGTTTCTTCCACACCGGCCGACTGGTCCGTGATGGACTCGCTGACTGCCTGAATTTTGGTAAGCACCTGCTCGATGGCGGCAGCGGTATCCTGTGTGCCGGCATGCAGGTCCTCGCCTGCTACTGCAAGCACGTCTTTGGATTGCTTGAGTTCCGTCATGATGGATTGCAGTTTCTCTGTAAATCTGTTGAATCCTTCGACGACAAATCCTATTTCGTTGTTTGATTTGACTTCTATGCGCCTGGTAAGGTCCGCGTTTCCGGATGCGATACCGTTTATTGCCGACTCGACGACGGAAAGCGGTTTGAGAGATTTAAATATGATGATACCAGTCAGGGCAAGAATGACAGCAAGTATGAGAAGGGCTGTCGTTACCATCATGCCGGAAAGCTGTTTTGCGGTTTTATGCACCTGGTCGTCGGAAACGGCGAACGCAAAACTCCACGAAGTTCCTTCGACCGGAGCATAGACGATACATTCACGCCGGCCTCTAAAATTGTCCACCCATACAGTACCGGTTTCTCCTGCTATCATTTTTTTTGCCATAGCAGTAATATCTGTATGTGTCGATCCCGATTCCGTCAAAAGATTTTTGTTCATGACCAGCTCTGCATCCTGATGAGCGATGACCGTACCATCACCGGCAAGCAGCATTCCGTATCCGTCGTCGCCAAGTTTTATGTCGCTGACGGCTTTCTGAATATCATCTACCGGTACCACTCCTGCAAAAAAACCAATCGTTTTCCCATTAACTTTTGCAGCATGTACAATATGAATGAGCGGTTTACCAGTCGTCTTTGAAAGAACAGGATCATTAACGTACGTTTCCTTTCCTTCTTTTATAATTGCTTTAAAATAGGGCCGGTCAGTAACGACCGCAGACTCACCGGTATCAACATAGGCAATTCCGTCCGGTCCGCAGAAAAAAATGTAGGTAAATTCAGGGCTTCGGGTAGAAGCATGCGACCGCAACCAGTTTACAATCTGTGTTTCGTCTCCCGTCTGGACAATATCGGCATTCGCATACCGGTCAAGCAGATTCTCATATTCAACGATATAGTGAGAAAGCGCAAGAGAATAACCCGCCGTAATCTGGGTACAGTCGTCTATGTAACTTTTTTCCACCGCTGTTTTTGTTCTTCCTGATACATAGAACAGCTGCAGTATATTAAGTACAAGAAAAACACCGGCAAGTGTCAGAATAAAAAACGTAACAAGCTTCTTCTTTCGCTGACGTTTTACTTTTGGGGCGACGCCGATGTTGGATGGCTGCTCACTTTTCAGATGCAGCCCGTCAGTATTCGGGGTGTTGGACATAATTAATTCTCCTATAAAACAGAGACGACAATCAGATTGTGGTCGATCAGCCGATAATTGCTTCTACCTCAAATAAAATAGAATGTCGCTCGTATCGGTATACCGGGATACCTGCTGTTTAAAATCAACTCTCTCGGCTCAGACGCACATAATTTATATTTTAACACACCAAAAATCAATTATCAATCGAGTCTTAAAAGTAGTTTTTAAGGAAAAGAGCAACTTTAAAGAACCTGTTTCAGAAAATCCCGTACACGTTCCGTTTCAGGATTCGAAAACATTTTTTCCGGCTCAGATTCTTCCAGAATAGTTCCTTTTTCGAGAAAAATAACTCTATCAGCGGCTTCACGTGCAAACCACATCTCATGTGTCACAACAATCATAGTCATTCCTTCTCCAGCTAATTTCTGCATAACAGCCAGAACTTCTCCAACAAGTTCCGGGTCCAGCGCACTGGTCGGCTCATCGAACAACATCAACTTCGGATGCATTGCCAGTGACCGTGCGATGGCAACCCGCTGCTTCTGACCTCCTGACAACATTGCTGGATATTCATCGGCTTTCCCGGAGAGACCTACTTTGTCAAGCAAATACAAAGCTTCTTCTTTTGCTTTTTTTACCGGAATATTTTTGACTTGGACAGGACCTTCCATCACGTTTTTCAATACCGACATATGTGGAAACAAATTAAAATGCTGGAAAACCATACCTATTTTTTCACGATACTGATTCAGAATTTTTTCATCATCGATAATTTCTTTTCCCTCAAAAAATATGGTGCCGCCGTCCGCTTTTTCAAGAAAATTAAGACATCTCAGGAAGGTACTTTTCCCGGAACCGCTAGCACCGATTATGACAACAACTTCGCCCTCTTCAATATCTAGTGAAACATCTTTAAGAACATGCAGTTTCCCAAAATTCTTTCGGATATGTGAAGCTCTCAATATAATAGAAGAAGGGGCATTAGTCATGGTCACTCACCTTAAGTTTATTCTCTGTTCGCCGTATAAGAAACGTCAATACACTCGTCATAAGCAAATACCATAATCCGACCGTCAGCAGCATTTCCATATACCGGAAGGAAGAAGCTCCGAGCTGCCGTCCGCGCAATAACAGTTCCGGCACTGCTATAGTACTTGCAAGCGAGCTGTCTTTCAGAGCTATGATAAATTGATTACCCAGCGACGGCACGGCCCGTTTAAAGGCCTGCGGCAGAATAATCCGCCGCATTGCCTTACGATACGGCATTCCAAGACTTCGAGCCGCTTCCATCTGTCCATAATGAATGGACTGTATGGATCCTCTGAAAATTTCAGCAATATATGCACCGTTATGAATCCCCAATGCAAGTATAGCCGAAGGGAACGGTGGAATAGTAACAATGGACGTCAGTCCGTAATAGATGATGAACAACTGCAAAAGGAGCGGTGTTCCCCGTATAAGAAATATATAGATACCGGCAAGTGTCGAAAATACACGATGCCGGGAAATACGTCCGAAAGCCGCTATAAGACCAAGCACTACTCCCGTTATGATTCCGAATGTTGTTATATACAGCGTATATAACGCCGCATGTGAAAAAACAGGAAAATACCGGGGAATAATGCCTAGATCCCACGGGAAAAAAGCATTCATCGTTATTCGACCGTTATATCTGCACCGTTAAACCACTTTACACTTATCTTCTGCAGAGTTCCGTCATCCCGCATTGCAGAAAGTATCCCGTTAACTTTTTCAAGAAGTTTCGTATCTTTTTTATTAAAAGCAATCGCCATTTTCTCGGTACGAAGAACAGATCCCGCGAGTTCAAGCTTGTCTCCACCCTGCATTTTTGAAATTGCATTTAAGCCAACAATTCGATCGGTAAGAACACCATCTATGCGACCATTGATAAGTTCCATAAGCGTCTGGTTATCATCTTCGTAAAGTCTTACCTGGACACCAAGTATATTACAGTCTTTTTCATACGTTGTACCGGTTGCAACACCGACCTTAGATGTACTATCCAAATCCTCCGGACCGTTGATACCGCTATTCTTCCTTACTATCAGCTGAGGACCGGAATAATAATAAGGATCAGAGAAAGCAACGACTTCGGCACGTTCCGGTGTTACGGCCATACTACCCAGAATCCCGTCATATCTTCCTGCACGGAGGCCTTCAATTATTCCATCCCATGCCGTTGTTTTATAATCGAGTTTTTTTCCAAGTCGTTTCGCAAGTTCTTTCCCAACGTCGACATCAAATCCCGCGACATCTCCCGAATCTGTTATAAAATTAAAAGGTGGATATCCACCGGAGCCTGCAAAAGAAATTGAAGACTGCTGAACCGAGTCCTGTTTACCGCCTGCCCACGACAGGCCTATGAATAAAAAAACGAAAGCTAAAAAAAATATACTACGGGTACCTGCGTTGTGTTTTCTCATGATTCCTCCCTGAAAAAACTGCCGCATTTTCTGATAAACATGTTATAGAAAAAAATGAAAATCAGAATCACAGCCTGAAATATGATAATGCCGTAAAAATTGTCGACAAAACTAACATACTTATGTTAACTATTAAGTTGTCAGTTTGTCAAGTAGAGCACTGCATCACAACACAGCGAAAAAAGAGTACAACAAAGATTTAAAGAGAAGCCGCGTCGTTCTGCAACAGCAGATGAACCTGCTGTACAGCATTCACATCACCGATAAAAATAACCGCATCACCGGGAAGCAGCTGAATATACGGACCGGGAGACAAAAGAAGTTTTTCGTTCCGGCGGACCGCGATCACCGTAGCACCGGTCTTCTGCCAGAACTGAAGCTCTGACAGTGTTTTACCGGTGACCGGTGAACCGGCAGATATTTCCGCTTCATAATTATGCAGCGGATTGGTAACAGAAAAACGTTCGGTAAATTTCGTAATATTAGTAGTAAGCTCAAGAATCCGGCGGCTCTGCTCAACATGGTCGGAGATCAGCTGTTTCAACTGCTTCTGCATATCGCGGATTCCCGATCGTTCGCTAAAATGACGTACATACGCACGGGCCTGCTCAATCGATTTTACGACAGCACCGCTATTATGATGGATTTCTACCACTCCGACATCAGAAAGAAGTTTAAGAGATCGTCGGATAGTTTCAGGAGACACAGAATATTCGGAGGACATAATCGATCGACCGTATATCTTGGTATTTTGCGGTAAATTGCCGTTCATAATACGGGCGGCAATATCCAGTGCTATCTGAACGTAAACCGGAGACGCATTTGATTCATTCTGATCCAATTTCATTGTGAACAGAAGTTTACCATAGTTAAACAGAGAAAATCAATTCTTTCGTATTATAAAAAATTGACAACAGCGCAAGTACACTATACTATACACGTATCATTCAAAACAGATAAATAACGGTCAGGAAATTTATGAATACGATAATTCATCGCTGCAGGGAAAATCCTGTTCTTACCACCGGAGATATCATTCCTTCTCAGGACGATATGAAAGTTATCGGCGTTTTCAATTGCGGCGGCGCACGATTTCAGGGGAAAACATATCTGATCTGCCGCGTAGCGGAAACAATGGAACCGCACGACAGCCGGAAATTTGTCGTTCCCGTCATTGGAAAAAACGGACATTTTGCGGCTGAAACATTAGACCGGACCGATACCAGATTTGATTTTTCCGACGGACGGATCGTCGTAGAAAAAAAGACCGGAAAAACAATTGCATTAACAAGTTTTTCAAGTTTACGGCTGGCCGTTTCCGAAGATGGCATTCATTTTTCTATTGCACGAAAATCCTGTTTCCCTCCCGATCCTGTTTCAGAAGAATGGGGAATGGAAGATCCCAGGGTTACGAAACTGGAAGACAAATTTTATATTACCTATTCTTCGGTCAGCAGAAATGGTGTCGGCGTATCGCTGGCCGAAACGAAAGATTTTATCACCTTCAGACGCCTCGGAATGATATTGCCTCCGACTAATAAAGACACGGTGCTTTTTCCCCGTAAAATAAACGGCAAATATTACCTTCTTCATCGCCCGTCCATGGAAGGCGGTATCGGAGACTCGGATATATGGATAGCGGAATCTATAGATCTTCTTCATTGGGGAAATCATCGTCACCTCTGCGGATGCAGAACCGGAAACCCGTGGGAAGCAAAAAAAATCGGGGCAGGTACACCGCCGGTTCTGACGGACAAAGGATGGCTGCTTCTTTATCACGGCGTCGATGCAAATGAAAGATATTCCACAGGCGCTTTACTGCTTGACAAAAACAATCCTTCGACTATAGTATCGAGAACAGTACATCCGATACTGGAGCCGGAAATGTCGTATGAAAAATCAGGTTTTTTCTCAGAAACGGTCTTCCCCTGCACAGCTCTAGAAGAGAATCGGACTCTTGTGATTTACTACGGCGCAGCCGACAACAGTGTCTGTCGCGCCGATATTCCGCTGGAGGTTCTGTTAGCATAATCGAATATGGCTGCATATACTGTTACTTCTTTATTACGGGCATATCGGACAAACGGGCAGCATTTTCTGGAAAATTCCCATCCGGTATTTATAGGAACGGACGGAGAGGATGTCTACAATCCTTCTTATCCGCTTGAATTCTGCAGTAAAACGGTTTTACCTGCTCGCGTCGAACGCAGAGACAGTGAAACATCAAAAATAGTGTTATTCGGGAAAGGTACCCATAAAGACGAATGGACACCGGTTCCTGAAGTACCTTTTCTGCAGCTGCAGGACCCCTGCTGGATTCCAATCGGTAACAGACTGCTGCTGGGTGGAGTCCAGGTCGATTTTTCACCAGCTGCAAAAGTTCTCGGCTGGAAAACCGTTTTCTATTCGTATGAAAAATCGTCGCAGTGGGTACCTTTTTTTATCGGCCCCGCAGGGATGAAGGATCTCCGATTCTGTATTCTTCCGAATAATAAAATAGCTGTCTTTTCACGACCGATCGGCGGTGTACAATCAGGCAGGGGTCAGATAGGATTTATCGTACTTGATTCACTGCAGGACCTCACAATTGAAGCTATAGAATCGGCACCGCTTCTTGGATTATTTACCAGTGAAGAATGGGGAGGGGTTAATCAGGTTCAGGTACTGCAGGACGGGTCGCTTGGTGTACTGGGACATATTGCATGCTATTCGGCGGATATGCATCGTCATTATTATCCCATGGCATTCGTACTTGACCCCGCTACCGGAAAGATTTTGAAAGAACCGTCCATTATCGCAGAACGGCAGGATCTTCTTCCGGGACCATCAAAACGGGCAGATCTGGTTGATGTACTGTTCCCCGGAGGATGCATCCTCGAAGGCGATAAGGCGACACTCTATCTCGGCGTCGGAGATGCAGAAGTTCAGACCGTCACTATCGAAAATCCTTTTAACTAGCATGAGGCACCTGCAAAATTCATCCGACCTTCGCACGTATCCCGGCATATACCTGTTTTCGGTAAGCAGTCGGGTGGTAAACTGATCTCTGTCAGGGAATAATCTGGTTTTCGGGAGTTCTTCGACTGGTTTTGTCCGGAAACCAGATTAGTTTCCGGACGTTCTTCGGCTGGTTTTGTTTCAAAACTAATCTGGTTATGAAAAATTCTTAGATTGGTTTCCGGCAGAAAGTAATCTGGTTTCAGAAAATTCTTAGACTGGTTTTGAAAAATTTTGCGGCTGGTTTCTTTTCGGGAACTTTGTTGATACACCGCCCCATCTGCTGCGTAAAATTAAAATTATCGAAGTCTTTTTCAAAAAAAGTGCTATACTATGGACAGGGAGAAAAAAATGCAGAAAAAGAATTTTCTAAAACCGGTAAACAGTATCATGGCAATCGATTTTATCTGTCTTGTCCTGACCGCATTGCTGCATGAGGTGATTCCCTATGACCTCTACAGTATACTGCATCCGGTGCTGGGATACATTTTTGTTGTGCTTGTGATTTTTCATGTATTTTTAAACTGGTCGTGGATAAAAGCGAATCTGTTTAAAAAATAAACGACCGGCTGACCGCCGGCCGATGTTCCGGAAAACCGGAATTGTTTTTACTTAAAAGGTACCGTCTTTAATTTTCTGCACGGCAGCCAGATATTCTGTTTTAATCTCTTCGCTGACTGACGGACTGAAGGTTCCGACACTCAGACAGCCGTTTGAAAGATTCCCGTAAACCGTTTTATTGCCGAAGGTATTGTTTTTTATATCTTCCATACAGACTTTTAGCATTGCGGCATTATCGGTAACGACGCTGCAGATTACGACCGGAGACTGCTGAATCTTGAGCAGATCCGCGGGTTGTCCTATATCATAACGGTTCGTGTGTTTTTCAAGTGCCTGCCGTGCCCCGGAATCAACCGCGCTGGCATCACCGAACATAACATCGACATCACTCGAGGTAACCATTGCTTCGGCAATTTCCATACCTTTTGCAGAATCACTGAACGAACCGGCATAGGCTGAAACACATTTTACAGCAGGATTTACCTTTTTAGCACCGGCTTCGTAGCATTCAAGCTTTTTCTTCGTCGTATCGAGTTCTACCCCGCCGATAAATCCGACACTATTTGTCTTTGTCATAAGTCCGGCAAGTGCACCGGCCATATACCCGATCTGTTCCGCATCGGGCAGCACGGAAACGATATTTGCCGTTTCAACCGTACCGTTCAGCAGAATAAATTTCACATTCGGATAGTCTGCGGCAACTTCTTTTACTGCATCGGTATACTGATTTCCCGGAGCAAATATTGCATCAAACCCGAGCGAACAGTAACTTCGAATACTTGCGGTAAAATCGGCAGTCTTGATACTGTCGGTATACTGCGTTTCAAAATTTTCGTCTGCTGCAGCCGATATCATCGCATTATAGCACGCAGCTCCCCACCCGCCGTCTGCGATGCTGGAATCGCAGATCATTGCAACTTTATACTTTTTGGCGGGTTCTGTCTGCGCAGCAGAATCTGTCGCTTTTTTTTCGGATTTTGAACAACCGGCAAAAAGCAGTACTGTTGCTGCTGCAAAAAACACTGTTAATTTTTTCATGTTTTCTCCCTGGAATATTTTCTGCATAACATATTCCATTTCAATTTGTCTATATTTACCGCTGTTCGCGATAATATGCTTTTCCATTCGCCTTCGGACCGTTCTTTTTTATTCCAAAAAAGGCCAGTGCACACAGTGTACAGATATATGGCAGCATAGCCATAAACTGATACGGGATTTCGGGTTTTATAATCTGAAAACGAAGCTGCAACGCATCGGCAAAACCGAAAAGCAGAGATGCAAGACCAACCCCTATACTTGTCCAGCGTCCGAATATAACCGCCGAAAGCGCAATAAACCCACGTCCTGCTACGACTCCATCGGTATAGGTCGGAATATAGCAGGTTGTCAGATATGCTCCGCCTATCCCTGACAAGGCACCACAAATAATACAGGCTATATACTTTTCCCGGACAACGTCTATACCAAGCGATTCGGCAGCCTGAGGATATTCCCCGACAGAACGATAATTGAGTCCGGCCCTGGTTTTTGTAAAAAAAATAAAACTCGCCGGCAAAAGCAGAAACAGAAAATACACGACAGGAGTATTCTTAAAAAGAACCGGTCCGAGAAGCGGAATACGATTCAGTCCTGGGATAGGGAAAGCCGGCATCAACGTTGTCTGCTGCAACGTAGAACTTATACCGAAGTAGATTTTGTAGATAAACGAAGCAATGGCAGGAGCAAAGATATTTATCGCCATACCATAAACAATTTGTTCCGCACGTAACGTAATAGTACAAAAAGCATAAATAAGATTTATCAGAATACCACCGAACGCACCGGCAATAATGCCAAGCAGCGGACTGCCGGTTATGTAGCTTGTCAGGAAACCTGCAAGCGCACCAAATACCATAATACCGTCAAGGCCGATATTAACCAGTCCTGCTTTTTCGGAATACAGTTCACCCAGCGCCGCAAACAGCACCGGAGTCGTCATACGAATAGTCGATAACAGCAGCGCTTCCATCACTGTACCCCCTTCTTGTTACAAGACTGAAATAGATACTGTTTTATTTTCGGCATATTTACCGCCGCACTGCCTGCAACGGCAAATATAATAACCAGGGCCTGAATAATATTTATAATTGCCGTCGGAATACCGGTACCGACCTGCATCATCGTTGCTCCGGTTCTGAGTGCGGCAAAAAGATACGCCACTATAACGGTTCCGACGGGATTAAGCTGGCCGATAAGCGCTATAGCAACACCGTCGAATCCGTATCCGCCGTACCCGTCCATCAGACGATATTGTGTCCCCTGGAGTTCAATGCTCCCGCCGAGACCTGCAATAGCGCCTGAAACAATGAACGCCACAAGAATATAGGTTTTTACATGCAGCCCGTTAAAACGCGAAGCAGTCTGATTCAGACCGATTGCCCGTAACTTGAAACCCGCTGCAGTATAAAACAGAAAATAGTAAAGTACCGCTGTAATCACCAGTGCAATAATAATACCGGCATGAATTCTGGTTCCTGCAAACAGCCGGGAAAGTTTAAGCCGGGCCGCGACCGCTTCTGTCTGGGGAACATTTCCGGCACGAAGGGGACCGGTATAAACCCAACTCATAAAAAACGAAGCAATATAATTCAGCATGATGCTGACAATCATCTCATTCAGGCCCCGGGTAATTTTCAGAATTCCCGGGATGGCTCCCCAGATACCCCCGGCAATAGCTCCGGCAGCGAGACAGGTTATGATTCCCAGAACGTCTGCAGGGACCGTTCCTGCTGCACCCTGCTGTCCGCCGATAAGCGATGCACACCAGATAGCAGCCGTCGACCCCATGAGGAACTGTCCTTCACCGCCGAGATTGAATACACCGCATCGATAGGCGAACGCAGCAGCAAGGCCGGTAAAAATAAGCGGAGAAACTTTTACCAGTGTTTCGCCAAAATTGGTAAAATTTGCAAAAGCTCCCAGCAGCAGGTAGTGATATGCCTGCAACGCATTCCCTCCGATCGCCGTAATAAGAATTGCATTGAGCACAAAGGCAAGCACTATAGAAAGAACCGGCACCCCGATTTTAACCAGCATCTGTTTCATACGAATCTCCGTGTGGCACATGGTTTTGCGGCAGTGCACATTTGCCGGACATAGCAAGCGATATTTCTTCCAGCGGCGGATTATTTCCCGGATAGATTCCAACTATATTTCCTTCAAACATGACTGCAATACGGGTTGAAAGTTTCAGAATCTCATCAAAATCAGCGCTTATCAAAAGGACTCCGCAACCGCGGTCCCGTTCCTGAATTATCTTATCGTGAATATACTCGGCTGCTCCAATATCAAGACCTCTGGTAGGATGAACAGCAATAAGCACATCGGGATTCGCGTCAAGTTCCCGGGCAAGAATAACTTTCTGCTGATTACCACCGGATAAATTTCTGACTTCCTGATTTATATTTTCACAGCGGATATCGTATTTTTCTTTAAGCTGTTCCGCATATCGATCTATCTTTTTCCAGTTCAAAAAAAAACCGTTTCCCCAGGAAAAACTGCTGTTCCCGGGATCTTTCAGAATAAGATTTTCTTCTATAGTCATGGCACCAACGAGTCCCATTCTGCCTCTGTCTTCTGGAATAAGCGCTACATGCCGGTCTATAAAAAAAGACGGAGTAAACGACTGTACAGTATTTTTTTGTAAATTTATCGTTCCCCCATCAGGTTTCAGTATACCTGCTGCAATCTGTGCAAGCTGAGACTGTCCGTTCCCGTCAACCCCGGCAATTCCCACTATTTCACCGGAAGAAACCGAAAGGCAAATATCAGAAAGGCCACTGTGACGGGATAAATGATTATAATCAACATGTTTAAATTCAAGAAGAGCGTCTTTTCTCTTTTCTTCCTTTATATAGGTCTGATCGGCAAGTTTATGGCCCATCATCAGCTGCGCCAGCTCATCTGCAGAAGTTTCATTTTTCAGTACCGTACCGACGGTCTGGCCTTCCCGCAATATTGTGATACGATCGCTTATAGAAAGAACTTCCCGCATTTTATGTGAAATGAAAATAACCGATTTATGTTCTTCAGTTAAATGTCTGATTATTTTAAAAAGCCCCCGGGCTTCCGTATCGGTAAGAACCGCCGTCGGTTCATCAAGAATAAGAAGCCGCGCCCCTCTATAGAGGACTTTCAGAATCTCGACGCGCTGCTGTTCACCGACCGATATTTCGGAAATATCTTTATCAAGATCCAGTTCGAGACCGTATTTTTCTGCAAGACTCAGAATCTCTTTCTTGAGGGTATCTTTCTTTATAAAAATCGAATGTTTGTTTTTTGCGGGTTCGGAACGGTGCAGTCCCAGAATGATATTCTCAAAAACGGTCATAGCCTCTACCAGCATGAAGTGCTGGTGAACCATACCGATACCATATTCAACGGCACGGGCAGGAGAATCAATACGTACTTTTTTCCCGTTAAAAATTATAGCACCATCGGAAGGCTGATACAGACCTGAAAGAATATTCATAAGAGTACTTTTCCCGGCACCATTTTCGCCAAGCAGCGTGTGAACTTCCCCCTCCGCTACGGAAAAGGTTATGTCTCTGTTAGCATAAACAGAGCCGAACTGTTTGGTTATATGTTCCATTCTGAGTATTTCCGACATAGCGTTACCTCAAAAAAAAGACGTGTAGAAAGACCTTTTCTTGAAAAGGTCTTTCTACACGTCTTTGTATAGTATGATACTATACGACATATAAAAAAAAGTCAACCTGCTATAATTTTTTTTAGGAATATCTGTCCGTAAAAAAATAATCAGTTTTCATTTCATCCGGAAATTGTTTCCGGATGAAACCCGTGTTATACTAAAGATAGCCGTATGAAAAAAAGCAATTCCGAGATTATATATCCTGAGAATTCATCAGAACAGCGATTCAAGCTGCTGGCAGAAGCCTCTTTTGAGGGCATTTTTGTACATAACGGACGTATAATCATCGATGTAAATAATCAGGCATGCAAACTCTTTAACTATTCCCGCAGCCGGCTCATCGGAACTCCGTTACGTGATCTGATATCACCTTCCTGCCATAAAAAACTGATCCAGAAAATAGAGAAAGATGCCACAACAGCATACTCTGTCGTTGCACTCAAAAGCGATGGTGACCCATTCACCATAGACGTGAGAGGAAAATCACTTTATATGGCGCACGGTAAAATAAGAATCGTTGCCGTACGCGATACCACAAAACAAAAAGAAAACGAACAAAAACTTATTTTTCAGTATAAACTTGCAACCCTGTTCCAATCCGAAAAAACGGAACAGTATACTATCCGGCGATTTTTACACCTTCTGTGTACGGCATATCAATTCGAAATCGGAGAATTTTACCGTGCGGATCTCGAAAACAGCCGTATGGTACTGGCAGCTTCCTGGTATGAAAAGTCTCATTCGGATCTTTCGTTCTTTATGGAACAGAGCAAAGGCACCGTTTTTTCCTTTGGGTCCGGATTCCCGGGAATTGTCGCGGAAACGGGAAAACCGATATGGACCGATAATTATGAAAACTCACCGTTTGTACGGCAAGCTTTTCTTACGGCAACAAAAATACGAACGATCAACTGTATTCCGTTTTTTATGTACGGCAGAATCGGTGGCTGTTATCTTTTGCTTTCAGAAAAAGATAACATACAACCGGTTACCTATCTCTATTCAACTGTTTCTGCGCAACTCGGGCAATACCTTGAAGCGCAGGAAAGCCGCAAGCAGCTGCTGCTCGCCAATAATGCAGTCCGCGCACTGCCGCTTCTCGTCTATGTTATCAACAGCAACGGTCAAGTACTCTGGTCCAATAAAGGAGGAACGGGACAAATATTCTGTTCCGGCAGCGGTCTGCGTACAACACCGGAGCTCGGCGATCCCGTAAAGAAAATTCTGCGTAAAGGTATCAAAGTTATAAAAGCAGGAAGCCTTTTATACCGTGAAAATCTGCAATGTTCAGGATTACAGGGGCCCGAAGGGAAAGTATATGAGGTTGTTATAACACCACTTGAAAAAAACAAACAGACTCCTTTTTATACGATAACAGTTGCCGACATTACAGAACGAAAAAAGATGGAAGAAGCCCTGAACCAGTATTCAATTCATCTTGAAGAAGAAGTCCACAGCCAGAAGCAGGAACTTTCGCTTGCAGGAGAAATCCAGCGGGGCCTGTTACCGGAACAGGCTCCATTAATTAAAGGATGGGAAATTGCCGCCCGGGCACTACCCGCCCGATCAACAGGCGGCGATTTATATGACTTTATCAGCTATTCCGCTAAAACCTACTATATCGTCATGGCCGATATTTCGGGAAAAGGAATGTCAGCAGCACTGCTTACCTCTGCTGCCAAGGCTATCGTCCGGGAGAAAATTCAAAACGGCGATGAACCGGGTCTCATTGTTTCCCGGGTAAATGCAAGCATGTATAATGATCTTTCTCATCTGGAAATGTTCATAACACTTTTTATTCTGAAGATCGATTTGAAAAGAAACACACTGACATATGCAAATGCCGGACACACCAGAACAATTATCAGCGGGGAAACCGGAAAAAATCCAGTTCTTTTACCAGCTACCTGTATTCCAATCGGGATTCTGCCTGATACAAAAAGCGTTACGGAAACGGCCAGCTGTCTTCCGGGAAGCAGTATCGTACTCTACAGTGACGGATTTACGGAAGCCGTAAATACACAGCAGGAACTGTATGGAGAAGAACGGTTCGTCTCTCTCATTATGAAACATAACGCCGAATCCGCGGAACAGCAGGTAGCGGCAGTTTTTAACGAGGTAACCGCATTCAGAGAATCAGAACAGCAGTCGGATGACTGTACGCTGGTCGTTTTAAAATCTGTATTTATGGAAACGAATACTATTTTACAACCGGACCCGCAGGAGGCCGACCGGCTGCTTTCTTTCATTGATAACGAATTGAAAAATTACGAAGCGGGCTTACGGTCGGATATGCAGCTGATTGCTATGGAACTGTTCACCAACATACTCAGTTATTCGCTCGGTATCAACATGGAAACAGGAAAAAGCAATCAGGAAACAAAACCAGTATCATTTGTCATGCAGATTCATTCCGACCGCATCGTTCTTGACTTTAAAAATACGGGGAAAGCTTTTGATGAATCTTTATACAAAGCACCTGTCCTTGGTACAGAGCAGATCGGCGGATATGGAATTTTTCTGGTCCGGCAGGTAGCTGACATTCTTGACTATTCTCAAACGGGAACTGAAAACCACTGGCATATAGAAAAATTTTTTAGGAGGCCGGCTTATGCCGAATAACCAATCGGAAGAATCTTTCAGAAACGTAACAATACATTTTCAGAAATCAGGTAAACTTTTCAGAATTATGGGATTTATAGTAGTAATTTCCGCAGTGAACTATTTTGTCTGGCGGTATACACAAAGCCTGAACACAAATGCACTATGGTTTGCTATTCCACTGTTGATCGCAGAAACCTATGGATTCATCGATCTGTGTTTTTTTCTTATGATCATCTGGCATCCCGTCCGGAGAACGACACCTGACTGGGAAGAAAAACCGACCGTCGATATTTTCATTACGACTTACAATGAAACGGCGGACCTTCTCGACAAAACAGTACGGGCCGCCGTTAAAATAGACTGGCCGCATAAGAACGTCTTTATTCTTGACGATGGTAACAGGCAGGAAATACGACGTCTGGCCGAACAGTACCAATGCGGCTATATCATCCGCGGAACCGAATGGAATAAAAAGCCGCGGTATGCAAAAGCCGGTAATATCAATAATGCGCTGCTCCAGACTTCGGGAGAATTTATTTTAATATTGGACGCTGATCAAATTCCTGCTCCGCAGATACTGAAAAAAACAATCGGTTATTTTAAGGATGAAAAAGTTGCCTTTGTGCAGACACCGCAGTTTTTCTATAATATACCGAAGTTTGATCCGTTCGGGTCCGACGCATCTCTTTTTTACGGACCGATTATGCAGGGAAAGGACAGCTGGAATGCAGCTTTCTTCTGCGGATCAAATGCGGTTCTGCGTCGTGAAAGTCTGATGCAGATCGGGCTCATCAGATATGTTCAAAATACGCACTATCGGATGAAGCAGAATATACGACAATTGCAGCGGGAACTGAAACAGCTTCCGTTATCGGGAAAAAAAGAAAAGCTGGCCATACGGGAACTGCTGCTTGAAACGAAAAAGACACTTCGTATGCTGAAAACAGGAGAGCCTTTTGAATCGTGCAGCGATTATCTCAACGCCAAGATCACTGCAGCACTTACAACTGTATCCGGGTCCGGTTTTAACGACATGTTCTCCATACTTGATGAAATGGCGAAAAGCGGAGATCAAAACGTCAGGGAAGTATTACCGGATATACGTCAATCGTTATCGGCAATACAGGCGCTTGGTCATGATTCCAATATTCTTGATCTTTCGGGAAATGTTCTCGCGGAAATAAATCTTCAGTCACCCTCAGAAGCTTTGCCGGTACAACCGCTTGTCACCGAAAGTATAACGGAGGATATGGCTACAGCCCTTTTGCTGCACTCAAACGGATGGAAAAGTGTCTACCATCCGGAAATTCTGGCACGGGGACTGGCTCCGGAAGATTTACGTTCCTCTCTGAATCAGCGTTACCGGTGGGCAAAAGGAACGATTCAGGTATTGAGAAAAGAACATCCCTTTAAAATACCCGGTCTGACGTTAGGACAACGGCTCATGTACTTTAACACCATCTGGTCATACTTCTCGGGATTTTTTAATATCATACTGATTCTTTCTCCGCTCATCTTTCTGTTCTTTAATATTGCTCCTATCAAAAACTGGTCGATGCTATTCTTCGTTAACTTCGTACCCTTCTTTTTATTGAACAAAATGTTATTCAGAGTCGTCTCCAAAGGTATTCCGATATGGAGAGGAGAACAGTATTCCGTCTCACTGTTTCCATTATGGATAAAAGCTGTATTCTCCGTATATGCAGGAATCCGTTCGGCTTTTACGGTAACGCCCAAAACCCGGCAGTCTGGAACCTATTTCAGACTTGTAATTCCTCAATTCGTACTGGCCGTACTGACAGCAGCAGCGATTATTTTTTATATCCTGTACTGGCTGATTTCCGGACGCGGCTCCCTTATCGGATTCGGAGTAAACGCATTCTGGGGGATCTATAATATTGCACTTCTTTCCGGTATCATACATGCATCCTTTTATGATCCGGATAAAAATAAAGAAAGGAGTTCCGTATGAGTTTTACTGTACAGTATAAAATGAAAGATGACGGCATTTGTATTCTTACCCCTGAAGGACGGTTGAATGCTGTCAGCGCCACCGGATTCAAAAAAGAAGCAACAGCCTTTTTTGACAAGAACAAAGCAAATAAAATCATACTCGATATGTCGAAAATTGATTTTATCGACAGCTCCGGTCTGTCTCTGCTGATAACCTTTCTCAGAAAAGCACGGGAACAGGACGGTGGATTTTTCAGGATTTCAGCAGTACGTCCGCAGGTACTCAAAATAATAAAACTGACATTGCTCGACCGCGTTTTTGAAATATACGAAACACCGGAGCAGGCGCTCAAAAAAACAAAATAGAAACAGGCAGACAGGCTCATACAGAGGCTTTTTGTCAGTCCTGTGCATACGGAAGTTATAATGAAAAACAAAAAAACATTCGTTCTTCCCGATGTCGTTGAAACATCCGCAGGCCCGGTGTCAGGAGTATCCGGACGGAATCCGTCTGTCATCGTATTCCGGGGGATTCCTTACGCTGCACCTCCTGCCGGCCAATTCCGCTGGGAAGCCCCGCGACCGGTACAGACATGGACCGATGTCCGCAGCTGTACAGAATTCGGACCGAGTGCAATGCAACCGCAGCAAGAGCCATTTTCGGTATGGACAAAAGAATTTATTATTGATACCGCAAAGAAAACAGCAGCTTATTCTGAAAACTGCCTTTCACTGAACATATGGACAGACAGTGCATCATCGGACGGCAGCCGGCCTG
>JALCCK010000058.1 GCA_022640795.1 Treponema sp. | reverse complement strand
GAAAACAGGACAATCGTTATCAGCGACATTGCCGTAATGAATGCAGAGTCAAAAAACGATGACCAGTAATTCATATTCGGATTGTGAATTACTTTATTCATGTTACTGAACAGCAGGGTAAAATGTTTCGGTAGTGCGGTCGGATTACGGATAATCATATCCGAGGATTTTGCAGAGTTGATCAGTACAATCCAGAACGGATACAAGACGACTATAAAGAGAACAATTCCTACAACTTCCAGCAGATATCTTTTCGTTTTATTTTGTCTCATTACAGTTCCTCCTCATGTTTTTTATTTACTGAAACCTGAATCATGGAGACGACTGCAAGTAGTATAAAGAAGACAACCGCTTTTGCCTGTCCCAGCGCCCAGTCATTACGGACAATGGCCGTCTTGTATATATTGAGTGCCTGAAGTTCAGTCGACATGACTGCCTTTCCCATGAAAAGTTTTCCGGGTCCGCCGTTTGTAAGGCTGAAGTTAAGATCGAATTGTTTAAAAGAATTGACAAGTGTCAGGAAAATACAGATCGTGAATGCATGAGCGATCATCGGCATTATTATTTTCCGCATTCTGATCCATCCGCCGGCGCCGTCTATGACAGAGGCTTCGAGTACTGAATCCGGAATTCCCTGGAGTGCGGTTACGTAAATCATCATGATGTACCCGGCATACTGCCAGGTAGAAACGATGATGATAGCGAAAAGTGCCGAATACGGACCGATGAGCATTGATTTCTGCAATGCTGCGATAGCCAGTTTTGCCCCGAAGTCGGTAAAGATATAATTGAATATAAACTGCCAGACATACCCCAGAACGATGCCGCCGATAAGATTCGGAATAAAGAATCCTGCTCTGTAGATATTACGGCCTTTCAGCGGCTGCGTAACGAGGAGCGACATGAAGAAGGCGATAATATTTACAAGTGCGACGTTAACGGCTGCAAACAGAACCGTCATAAGAAACGAGTTTATATATTCAGGGGCCCTGAAGAAATCAACGTAGTTTTTAAAACCCATAAATTTGTCAAATGATGAACCGTTCCAGTTTGTAAAGGAGTAAAAAACACCAAGTATAAACGGAATTATGATGGTCATGAAAAACGGTATGAGAACCGGAAGCAGGAAAAGAACTTTTATTATTTTTGTATGTTTCAGTGTCGGGTAAAAATAGAAACCGAAGACGAAAAGAATCAGTCCTATAACAAGGAATGCACCCCGTCCATTTAAAAGAAGTCCTGCATCCGCCAGTTCCCGTTTTCCCAGGGGAGCTGCTATTTTACATAAAATCAGCGAAAATAGAACCAGCAGAACGCCTGTTGCACTACCCGCAATAGATACCAGTTTTTTTATTTTTGTTTTATCGTTCATATAATCCGCCTTTATCCGCCGGCAGGCGGAACTGGGCCCTGCGCGGAAATGATCACACCGCAGCAGAGCCGGTAAGAGACATCCATATCCCGGATCTGCCGGGATATGACGGAAGACAACTATTTTATTTCTGCTACTGCGTCCGTGACCATTTTTACAAACTGGTCAGTAGTTATAGACCCGTTTGCAAGCATTTCATAAATCGGACCAAGCGTGTCGGTTCCAAATCCGTCGGGCATTTTGAACTGTTCCCACGGATATGTTTTCCCTTTGGAAACCCAGTTGCTGACATCTGCGGCAAGCGGTGTTTTAGGTTTCATAGTATCCGATTTAAACGGTGAAATCATTGCGCATTTGTTTATGCGGGCATCGCGTCCGGCATCGCTTTCTGCAAATGCTTCGAGGAATTTTTTTGCTTCGGTAACATTACCGTCTTTGTAGACAGCCCACCATGAAGGAGCTCCTACCTGAATGCCGTCGGTTACTTCATGGCTGAATGCGTGCGGAGCAAATCCCGGTGTAAAGGTTATGTGTGCCGCTTCCAGGTTCGGATCAATCCAGTTCCCCTGATGGCAGAAAACCGCTTTCTGATCGGTGAAGAGCTGTACCTGCTGATCGTAATTTCCTGTCAGCAGAACATTTTTGTCTGAATAATCGAATAACAGTTTTACCCAGTCTGCATACTGTGCCAGCCGGTCGGGTTCTACTTTCCCGTTGAGAAGATCATTGATGACGTGTTCGTCTCCCGGTTTTAGTCCGGTAGAAAGATAAACACCGAAATTATGATTTCCGGTTACCCATGTCATACCGGTCGAAACGCTTGCAGCCATAGCGACGACACAGTTTATACCGAGCGTATCTTTCATGCTGTCAAGTTTTTTGAACGCAGCCTTGTAAGCATCGATTGTTGTAAGACCTGCAGGATCTATTCCAGCCTTTGCAAGAAGATCTGCATTGTAGGCAAGTCCGTAACCTTCTACCGCATACGGAAAGCCGTAGACATGTCCGTCGGCCTTGTATGCCGCCGACGTGTCGCCTGCCCATTTTTCGCTGTCGAGCGTGGCCATCTGATCTTTCCAGACTTTGTACTGTCCGGGGCCCTCGAAAACGAATATATCAGGCATATTATCAGAGGCCAGATACCCTTTCAGAACTCCCTGAGTATCTGCGCCGCCGCCGGCAGACTCTATTTCGACATGAACTCCGGTCTGCTGTTCGTAAACTTTTGCGTAATCCTTAAGCGGCTGGTCAATCTCTACCTTTAACTGAAAAACACGAATACTTTTTCCGTTGGAACCGGAAGAAGAACTGCTGTCTTTTGCTCCTCCTGCAAAAACAGGAAGAATAAGAAGACTTGCCATGGCAATACCAAGTAATTTCTTCATTTCTTTCTCCTTGAAGCTTTAGTTCTTTTACGTACAGGACATCCTGTATAAGGACAGTATCAGCCTACTTTTTCTATTTGTCAAGAAAAAAGAATATTTACATATATATTTTTAGGTGTTACGTAAAAACTTTTAATAAAAAGTGAATATATTTACAAAAAATAAAGATAATAAAAATATATTCAAAATATGGTGCTGAAAGCATAACTCACCTCTTTTTTACTGAATTCGAGGTATGGTCTCAATGTAACGTATTCTGGTCATGAACGGTGCCTTTCGGGACATTTCCATACCGCGGGCTTCCTGTGCATTCCGTATTTTTACGAAATCATTTCTTACATCAGGAATATAGCGGAGTGCAAGTGCCACTGCGTATCCGATCGTATAGTGGATACCGATATGATTCAGCGAAGCTGCAAATTCACTGGGATTTGTTGCCGTTATAAACATAAAAACAGCCGGTATTATCGTGAAATATTTGAGTGCTACGTTTCCCTCATAAAAAGTTGTTCAGCAGTGATTGAATAACGGGCCGATAGCGGTACCAGTATGGTTTTACTCTGATAGATAGGGCAGCCTTCATAGGGAGAAAAGAAAAAAATAGCCAGAAGATTTATGGTGAGAAAGAGCATGATAATTTTAAAGACAGAAGCTGCCTGATTCCATTCGGTTCTTGAAGCTTTGAATATGACAAGACTGAGTATGAACATACCCCCGAGAATTCTTGTATCGTAGGTCAGCATGCACGTTATGGACCAGCACTATAAAAACCCTTTTCAAGAACATAGCTTTAATTTAGAATATAAATATGACTACTATTATTTCATGGAACGTAAACGGCATTCGCGCCGTAGAGAAAAAAGGTTTCGTATCGCAGCTGCTTTCGCTGAACGCCGATATAGTCTGCATCCAGGAAACCAAGGCAAAGCCGGAACAGCTTTCCGCAGAGCTGCTGCAACCCGGTTCTGATTCAGTAAGCGGAGGGCCTGTCTATCATTCGTATTTCAGTTCCGCCGTCCGTCCCGGTTATTCAGGTACTGCGCTGTATGCCCTGCATGAGCCGGATGAAGTACTTGCTATGGGCATAAAGGAATTCGACGACGAGGGAAGGGTTACGGCGGCCTGTTTCCCGGATTTAGTAGTGATAAGCGCGTATTTCCCGAACAGTCAGCAGGAAGGTGCCCGTCTCGATTACAAGCTCCGGTTCTGCGACGCAATTCTTGCATTCTGCGACCGGTTCGTTACCGAGGGCAGAAACGTCGTTCTCTGCGGTGATTACAATATTGCGCATAAGGCAATAGATCTTGCAAATCCGAAAAGTAACGAAACGAATCCCGGCTACCTGCCGGAGGAACGTGCCTGGATGGATAAATTTACTTCTTCTGGCTACATCGATACGTTCCGTCATTTCAACAGTGAACCTGACAACTATACCTGGTGGAGCTACCGTTTTCATGCACGGGAAAAGAATATCGGCTGGCGTATCGACTATCAGTGTGTGAATGAACGTTTTCTGCCGCAGGTCAGAAAATCTGAAATTCTTTCAGACATCACCGGCAGCGATCATTGTCCGGTCCGTCTGCAGATCGACTGACTGTCTGCATAAAAAAGCCTGCCCGATTTTTGAAGTACCCTTCATTTTATCGGACAGGCTTTTTCGCCGGCTTCCGTTTTATTGTATATCTGCGGGCTGAATATTCTTTACGGTATAAGAATATCTATGCTCGTTGATCGAGAACTCTGCGTCGTCTCCGACTTTTTTGTCCATAATTGCGTTACCGAACGGAGACATGTAGGAAATAACTCCGTTGTCAGGATCCGATTCCCACGGCCCAAGAATGGTAAATATTTCTTCTGCTCCGGTATTTTTGTCTGATAACGTCACTTTTGTACCGAATGAAATCATTGCGGTCGTAGCAGTTGTCGGGTCGAAGACGACTGCGCGGTTCAGTTCTTCCTGCAGTTTTGTCAGCGTTACGGAAAGGTAATGCTGGTATTCTTTTGCTGCTTTGTACTCTGCATTTTCTTTCAAGTCTCCCTGTGCACGTGCTTCGCCGATTTCTTTTGCATTTGCAGGAATGTCTACTTTCTGCAGTTTTTCTTCCTGCGCCTTTTTTTCTTCGAGTTTTTTCGCCGTCACAATCATGCCGCGCGGGGTAGAACTTTTTTCTTCCGAGACGTGAAATTTGAAATCCGGAAATTTTTCAACAATACGGTTACGCATTGTCGCCTTCAGCGTCGGCTCGAGATCTTCAACATCGTTTACCAGCGTATACAGCCGTTTTACGGTTTCAGCATCGTTATCAAGCATGTATTTGAGCAGTGTGTCGTCCTTGAAAAGGAGTTGCGTTGTATTACGATTGATTTTCTTATTTTCCGTTGTATTTACATGATTGTTTATTTCACGGAACGTAATGGCTATAACATTTATCAGTGCAATTAACTGTTTTTCATATGGAACGCCTGATTCCCGGAACCAGTCTTCATCCTGACATTCCCTGAAGAAATAAATGACAGCATCCCGGTAATCCATCGGATTTTCAAAACTGTCTGCAGCGAGTTTCTGGACTTTCTCCGTAAAGCCTTTATTTATCAGTGTCGTAAGCATGTCACCGTCAAGTACAGTCGGAAACAGCCGGATATACTGGTCAGACCAGTCAGGCAGCATTTTTATATCGGTAAGAAAATCCCGGTGGAGTGACGTATTTTTTGTATCTTTCAAAAGCAGATACATTTCGCGGGGGTCGTCAATTTCATTATAAATTTCGGCAAAAGTATATTTGAATTGATACGCCAGCGTTGGAACCAGTGCGTTTACTTTTTGTACGACAAGATACGATGCAAGGATCTGCTCATTTACTTTGGAGATGGCTTTCAGATAACCGGTAAAGTAGGAGAACATATCTGCAAACAGTTCGCTGTTATTGTCCGTTTCGTCGTCGTTCAGGAATTTCATAAGAATATCTATTCGTGCAAAAAACTGCTTCTGTGCTTTGAATTCATTTGCAAGTTTTTCTTCCTGACTGATTTCATGGTCCCGGACGATGTATTCATTTATATTATTGGGATTCACACCGAATACCGTATTGGATGCAAGAATTTTTTTTGCAGCACTGTTCCATGACGTCCATTCGCCGGGGGTCAGTATTGCAGGCACGAGTTCAGCTTTGATACGTTTGAAATCGCAACTGTTGTTGAAGCTGCGGATGATCGTCTTGAGCGCCCATTCTTTATCGGATTTTATCAGTTTGGCAAGCTCGTCTTTCCGTTTCGTGGCTTTAAGCACCCATATATGATCCTTTGCAAGCGGAGTAAGTGCGCTTACCGCCATTTTCAGCGACATTTTGTGGATGCCTTTCTTTTTCCCGAAATTGATAGTCAGTGTGTCGTTCTCTTCCGATCTGATAATTCCGACGCCCCATGCACGGTGGAATACAAAACTTTTTGTATCAAATGCAATGTGTTTTTCAAAATCCCCGATGGCTTCAAAAACATTCCGGAAGTTCTGGGTAAGGTTCGACATTCTGATGTATTCTTCAAGATGGCTGTGATCGGCAAATTTTCCGCGGTAACAGTCCACTATTTCTTTGCGGGCCCATGAGTCGCGGGCATCAATATTCAGAATAAGTTTCAGAATATCGATTGCAGTATCCCATTTTTCATTGTCTTTATAATAGGTATAAACTTCCTGCATAAGCAGTGCGCTTCTGTCTTCGCTGATCGTTTTTGCAATTTTACGCTGGACGAGCAGGAAGAAATCTATTTCTTCAGGGATAAGCGTGACAAGCTTCGACCAGATTTCTTTAACCGAATTCATGTTTTTCGCAGATACATAGCGGAGCAATGCTTTCTTATAGTAGTCGATGGCTGTTTCTTCGTCTCCCTGCTTCTCGTACCGTTCTGCAAGGAGTTTGGCAATATCAGCCTCTTCGTAATCCAGTTTTACGATTTGCTCATACAGATCCCAGATTTTTTCGTTATTTTCCGCCCGGTAGCAGTCAGCCAGTGTTCTGAGCGCAAATTTGTTGGCGGGGGCGTCTGACAGAATTGTCTGGCACAGGTAAACGACGACATTTTCTTTATGGTTTTTCTGAAATATATCTACAAGATTCGTGAGCGGCGAATTGTCCAGCTCGCCTTTCTGCAGTCCGATAATCCCGGAAATATATAATGCGATGATACTGTCTTTCGTATGCGAAAGATGTTCATCACAAATTTCTTTAAGCTCATCCGAGCAATCTTCGTTCCGCGCTTTTTCAACAATTCCTGCCAACTCTATCAGGTTGTTTTTTGTGTAGTTGCTGATTGTTGCTCTGGTCCAGGTTTCTTCCTTGAGCATTTCCTGAACAGTTTTTACCAGTTCTTCAGACATAAAAATCTCCTATAAAAACAGGCAGCTGCCCGTGATCGCTGCCGACAAACTCTTGTTATTCCGTGTAAAAAAAAGCCCCTGAACTACTTTACATACAGTTTATGTATTTCCGGGTCTAATATTTTTATTTTCAATAGTATATCACTGATGTTTTTTTCATTTCCGTCGGAAAGGACATAGTAGTCAATCAGTCTGAAATACATATTTATAAGCCGCGGGGTCAGTATCGAAGAATCACTCGCCGGATCTTTTGATTCATTTTCTTTAGCATAAATCTCCTGTTTGAGTTTTCCTATTTCCTGTGAACGCTGCACCCGCTTGACATTGAATACTCCCAAAAGAACACCGTAGACAGGTATCCATTCCTGCAATACCGTTCCTGTGTATCCTTTCTTTTCTACCTGCCGTATAAGGCAGCATATCAGTTCCGAATCAAGAAAACTTATATCTATCCGTTCCGGATCAAGAAAAAAAGCTTCTCTGAAAAGGACTTTCGCTTTTCGGTCTTCCCCGCACAGCGCATAACAGTCTGCCATTTCAGCCAGAACAGCTGCTGTTCCCGGTTGAAGATTGTTTGCTTCTATTAAACAATTCTTTGCGGCTTCATATTCACCTAGTTTTTTACAACAGAGTCCTGTTCTGCTGTAAATTTCCGAACGGCGCACCGGTTCCCGTTCCTCCCCAAGTCCGCTGTAACAGCGGCGCGCCAGGGAAAAAATTCCCCGCTGTACGGCATAGAGCGTCCGGTCAACAGGGTGCTCCTCACGGGCTATAAATGATTTGAACGATTTCCATTCAGTCAGAAGAGCCTCACCTCTTTCAAAATCATCATTGATAGTCGTAAGTTGTTTTATGTATTCAATCCAGAAGGAGGAACAGCGGATCGCAAAAATAACTTCTTCATTATCAAGATCATTTTCCAGAACTGTTTCAAGTACCGTTTTTGCTTGATCAGGATTCCCTTGTTTCAGGAAATCATAGGCTTTCAGAAGTCCTTCTTCAGATTGAATTTCCATAATGACTGTTTTTCATTATACCAGAATAAGATTTTTAGTCAAGAAAATTTAAAAAAAAACAGGAAAAAGGGGGTAAAGTTTATATCTTTTTTTTTCTAATTAGTCAATACCTTCGTCTCCTTTTTTCTCTGAAAATGAATATCAGTTATTGTGTGTCCGCCGGTGCACAGTCGTTATATTTATTCGTTTTTTACAGGTACACAGACTTTCGTTAAAAATTATGCAACTATATGTATTTTTTTTACAAAAACAACTTGACCGTAATTAAGCTATGTATAAAAATGTAGTGTGAATCAAAATATTTTTTATCTTAGGTAAATTATTGATTTTTTATATTGATATTAACCGATATATCAAGTAAAAATATTTCAATAAAATTGGAGGCTCTATGAAAAAGGTTTCTATGTTGCTGGCTGCTACAGCTGTATTGCTGGCGCTTGCATTGACCGGTTGCGGCGGAAAGAAGGCCGCTGCGAAAGGTGCTGAACTGGTTCTGAATAATGGTGCGGAACCGCAGTCGCTTGATCCTTCTCAGATTCAGGGTGTGCCTGAAAACAGAATCTATACGGCTTTGTTTGAGGGACTCGTCGATTATGATCCTAAAACCTGTAATGCAGTTCCGGGTGTTGCAAAAAGCTGGGAACGCAGTAAAGATAATACCGTTATTACGTATCACCTTCGTGATGCCCAGTGGAGCGATGGTACTCCCATAACAGCCCAGACATTCGTCGATTCATGGCTGTACTATCTTGCGCCTTCGACGGCTGCTGTATACGCCTATATGCCTGCAATGATTATAAAAGGTGCTGCCGACTACAATGCCGGTAAAGCTGATGCAAGTACCGTCGGCATACGTGCGGTTGACGATCATACTTTTGAAGTAACGCTTGTCGGTCCTGTTCCGTATGCAGTCGACATGATGGCTCATTATTCATTTGGTCCGCTTCCGCTGCAGGCTATTAAGAAATATGGAAAAGACTGGACAAAACCCGGTAACTTTGTCGGCAATGGTCCGTTCATTCTTGAGTCATGGACTCCTCAGGAAAAAATTACTGTTGTTCCGAACGATAAGTACTGGAATAAGGGTAACGTATTTCTGTCACGGATAACGTTCCTTCCTATAGAAAACGATACGACTGCTTATAATAAGTATAAAAACGGTGAACTCGACTGGACGACAAATGTTCCGACGGAAATGCTTGATGAAGCAAAACTGAGAAGTGATTTCCATGTTGCTCCGCAGCTGGCTTCTTACTACTATGAGTTCAATGTAAACGACCCGGTACTGAAAGACGTCCGCATACGCAAGGCGCTTGCCATTTCCATCGACCGCCAGACGCTGGTTGATAAGGTTACGAAGGGCGGCCAGATTGCTGCCGATGCGTTCGTACCGCCGATGCCAGGTTTTACTCCGGCAAAGGGAAATGCCTATAATGTTGAGGAAGCAAAAAAACTGCTTGCCGATGCAGGGTATCCCGACGGGAAAAATTTCCCGGTCATGACGGTTATTTACAATACGAATGAAGGACATAAAAAGATTGCCGAATATGTCCAGCAGGAATGGAAGAAAAATCTCGGTATCGACGTTCAGCTCCAGAATATGGAATGGGCGACGTTCCTTGATAAACGGCAGGCGAACGATTTCCAGATTGCACGTGCCGGCTGGGTCGGCGATTATCAGGATCCGTCAAACTTCCTTGAACTTTGTAAATCTGACAGCGGTAATAACGACGGTCGTTATAACAATCCTGATTTTGATGCGCTGCTCGTTAAAGCTTCCAGAATGAACGCAGGTTCCGATCGTATGCAGGTTCTTCACGATGCTGAGGAAATCATGATGACACAGGATCAGGCCTATATACCGTTCTACTATTATGTATCGTTGAACATGATAGACCTCGACAAGTGGGACGGCTGGTACACTAATACTCTGGATATACATCCTTATACCGGTATGAAGCTTAAGAAATAGCTTTTCCCGGTATTTACTGCGGGGAGTAATCCCCGCAATTACATTTCCAGAGGTTTTTTATGGGTAAATTTATAGTACGTCGGTTCCTTAGCCTGATACCGACGCTTTTTCTTATTGTAACATTCAGTTTCTTCCTTATACGACTCGCTCCCGGCGGTCCTTTTTCAAGTGAAAAAAAAGTTACACCTGAAGTTATGGCTAATCTCATGCATAAATATCATATGGACGAACCGCTCGGCAAGCAGTATCTGCGGTATCTGGGTGATATGCTGCATGGAGATCTCGGTCCTTCATTTAAAAACAAAGATTATACGGTTAATCAGCTTATCGCCGGCAGTATGCCGAATTCCATGATACTCGGCCTCAGTTCGCTTGTTATTGCTGTCGTACTGGGTATAGCCGCGGGGCTCATCGCCGCTCTTAAAAAGAATTCATGGGCAGACTATACTGCTATGTCGCTTGCCAGTATAGGTCTTTCGATACCGCTTTTCGTTGTGGGGCCTCTGGCTGTCCTTATTTTTGCAATGAAACTGAAGTGGCTTCCGACGTCCGGGTGGATTACCGGTCGTAATGGAATAAAAACGCTTATAATGCCTGCTTTAACCCTTGCGCTTCCTTATTTTTCTTCAATAGCCCGTTTGACACGGGCAAGTGTACTTGAAGTTCTTCGATCTGATTATATACGTACGGCACGAGCCAAAGGGCTCAAAGATTCTGTTATTATGGTAAAACATGTTTTGAAAGGAGCTTTGATTCCTGTGGTAAGTTATCTCGGGCCTGCTTTTGCCGGAATAGTAACCGGTTCTGTCGTTATCGAACAAATTTTCCTGGTTCCGGGAATTGGAAATTTCTTTGTAAAATCGGCGCTCAACCGGGATTATACACTCATCATGGGTACCGTCATTGTTTATTCCGTAATCCTTGTACTTATGAATTTCGTCGTTGACATTTTGTACGGATTTTTAGATCCGCGTATCTCTTATAAATAGGACATTTTTTGTGAAAAACCGAACTAACAAAAAAACAGCCGCAGAAGTAAATGAGTTCAATCAGGCCATGAAGCCGGATTCTCTCTGGGCGGATGCCTGGCGACGTCTGAAAAAAAACCGCATGGCTCTCATCGGTCTGTATATTTCTTTATTCTATATAGTGCTTGCACTTATCGCTCCTGTTCTTCCCATTCATTCGTATGAAGAGCAGGTTCTTGATCATGCGTATCTTCCGCCGTCGTTGAAACCGGCCGGAGAAGTGATGCTTGAAAAACAGCTTGCCTATGATAAAAAGGTTATGGAAGTAAAAGGATTATCGGAACCGACAGAGGAAATGAAGGCTCAGATTGCACAGATGAAAGCTGATATCGCTTCTAATCCGATTCATCAGCGCCGGTATATTCTTGGTACGGACAGCCTCGGTCGGGATATGCTTTCCAGAACTATCTATGGAGGCCGGATTTCAATAGCAATCGGAATCATCGGAACGGTGACGGCACTGCTTATCGGTATCATCGTCGGATCCGTGTCCGGGTATGCGGGCGGTATGAGCGACAATATCATAATGCGGTTTGTCGATATCATGTACGGACTTCCCTATATGCTGGTCGTCATCATCATGATGGCGATTTTAGGCCGGAACGTGGCAATTCTTTTTATTGCGATCGCGCTCGTTTCCTGGCTTACGATAGCCCGTGTCGTGCGCGGTCAGGTTATAAGTCTCAAGAATTCCGAATTCGTACAGGCGGCACGGTCCATGGGTGCCTCGTCCGGACATATCATTTTCCGGCATCTGCTCCCGAATACGCTTGGTATTATCATTGCTTATGCGACGCTTTCAATGCCGGAATTCATTATGAGTGAAAGTTTTCTTTCTTTCCTCGGTCTCGGGGTATCGGCTCCGCTTGCATCGTGGGGATCGCTTGTATCAGATGGCGTAAAAGGAATGGAATTGTATCCGTGGGTGCTTATCGTGCCTGCCCTTGTCATGACTGTTTTTCTTTTTTCCATGAATTTTCTCGGAGACGGACTGCGTGATGCGTTCGACCCGCAAAGTAAAAACAGAGCGTAACGGAGTAACTGATGACTGATGAAGTAATTCTCGATGTACGAGATCTAAGAACCTATTTCCATACTGACGCCGGAGTTGTAAAAGCCGTCGACGGTGTGACTTTTAAATTGAACAAGGGTGAAACGCTCGGTATTGCCGGTGAATCCGGTTCCGGTAAAAGTGTGACGAATCTTTCCATTATGGACCTGGTGCCGAATCCGCCGGGAAAAATAGAACACGGTGAAGTTCTTTTTCACGGCGAAGACATTCTGAAGATGACCGACAGGCGGAAGCGTGAAATTCGCGGAAATAAAATATCGATGATTTTTCAGGACCCGATGACTTCGCTGAATCCTTTCCTCCGTATTTCGACACAGATGATAGAAACGCTGCAGCTGCATCAGCATCTGAACAAAAGCGATGCAAAAGCAAAAGCCGTTGAGATGCTGAAAGCTGCCGGAATTCCTGCTGCCGAACAACGTATCGATGACTATCCGCACCAGTTTTCGGGCGGTATGCGGCAGCGGGTTATGATAGCAATGGGACTTTCCTGTAACCCTGAAGTTCTGATAGCTGATGAACCGACAAGTGCGCTGGATGTTACCATTCAGGCTCAGATCCTGGACCTTATGAAAGATCTGACCGCACGACTGGGGACTTCGGTGATTATAATTACCCATTCGCTCGGTGTCGTTGCCGGTATGTGCAATACGGTTGTCATTATGTATGCGGGACGTATTGTGGAGCGCGGTATGACCGAAGAAATCTTTAAGGATCCGAAACATCCATATACGGTTGGTCTTATAAAATCGGTTCCCCGCCTGGACCGTCGTGTTGAGGACCGTCTGTTTTCAATTCCGGGGCAGCCGCCGAACGTCATAGATCTTCCTCCCTGCTGTCCGTTCTATCCGCGGTGCAATAAAGCAAAAGAAATCTGCAAGAAAATGTATCCTCCGGTTCACACGTGGCCGAGCGGACACAGTACCTCCTGCTGGCTGTATGAACAGGAACAGGCCGGTTCGTTTACAAGTGAGAAGGCAGAAAAGAATGAAACCGGAGGGAACGAGTAATGGATAACATGCTTGAAGTAAAGAATTTGAAAATGCATTTTCCGAACGGAACGACCGGGATTATCGGCGGAAAAAAGAAATATATTTATGCAGTAGACGGCGTCAGCTTTTCCATCCGGAAAGGCGAAACGCTTGGTCTGGTTGGCGAATCCGGATGCGGAAAATCGACCGTCGCCCGGGCTGTGGCACAACTGTATAAACCGACTGCCGGCGAAGTGCTTCTTGACGGAAAAGATATTACAAAAATGAGTAAGAAGGAGCTTCTTAAATACCGGAAGGATATGCAGGTCGTGTTCCAGGATCCGTACAGCTCCCTTGATCCCCGTATGACGACCGGCGCTATTATTTCCGAACCGTTGAGAATTTACCGTCGCCGTGGAATTATTTCGATGACCGATCGTGAAATAGACAGTCGTGTCGAACATTTGATGGAACTGGTCGGGCTGTCCCGCTTTTTCAAGAACCGGTATCCGCATGAATTTTCCGGCGGCCAGCGGCAGCGGATCGGTATTGCCCGTGCGCTGGCGCTCAGACCTCGTATTATTCTTGCCGATGAACCGGTTTCTGCACTGGATGTTTCCATTCAGTCCCAGATTCTGAATTTGTTTAAAGATATACAGAAAGCGGAGGGCCTTTCCTATCTGTTTATAGCTCACGATCTTGCCGTCATCAGATATATTTCTGACAGAATCGCAGTGATGTATTTGGGAAAAATAGTCGAGATAGCCGACTATGCCACTCTGTATTCCAATCCGATGCATCCGTATACGAAGGCTCTGCTTTCCGCTGCTCCGATTCCTGATCCCGAGATTGAGCTGAAGCGGAAACGTATCATACTGAGCGGAGATGTCCCGGCTCCTGACAGACAACGGCCCGGCTGCTATTTTTACGACCGTTGTCCGAACCGCATGGACTGCTGCAAGGAAAAGCAGCCGGTGCTGAAACACTGCGGTGCGGACGGTGAGGATCACACGGTAGCCTGTTTCCTTTATAAATAGTACTGTTTTGTTTTTTATGATACCGGATTGCATCTTTCTGAATATTTACAACTTGTGGTTCATCTGGTATTATAAAAACAAATGGAAAAAACAGCTTTAGCGCCGTCTCTTCTGTCGGCCGATTTTTCTGATTTATATAACGCTCTCAAACAGATAGAGCAGAACGGCGGTTCACTGGTTCATATCGACGTTATGGATGGTACGTTTGTTCCTGAAATAAGCTACGGCCAGCCGGTCGTTCGTTCTCTGCGTTCAAAGACGCAGCTGCCGTTTGATGTGCATCTCATGGTTGAACATCCTGAGACGCAGATAGCCTCTTTTGTCGCCGCCGGTGCGGATTATCTGACGTTCCACCTGGAAAGTACCGTTCATGTTCATCGGGTTGTTCAGATGATACATGATGCGGGCTGTAAGGCCGGAATCGCTATTGTTCCTTCAACGCCGGTGTCTGCACTTGCCGAGATGCTCGACTGTATAGATCTTGTACTTGTTATGACGGTGAACCCCGGCTTCGGCGGGCAGAAAATCATCCCTTCATGCGTAAAAAAGATTACCCGTCTCAGGGAACTCCGTGCTGAGCTGGGGCTCGATTTTAAGATTTCGGTGGACGGCGGGGTTAATGCGAAAACACTTGATTCTGTCATTACTGCCGGTGCGGATATAATTGTTTCGGGATCGGCGTTTTTTTCAGGATCGCTGCAGGGAGTGTTTAATGGTGAGAAAAAATAATTTCGGCAGAGTTTTTCCTGGCATAAAATTTTTTATCTGTGCCGGTACACTTGTTTTTTTTCTGTCTGTTTCCGGACTTCCGGCGCAGACTGCCGCGACGGCAAGCCGGATAACACTTGCAGAAGGCTATCAGGCGTATAAAAACAGTGACTGGATAACGGCAATTTTTTTTCTTCGTAAATTCGTTTCTCAGAACCAGCCGGCTGATGCCGGGACGTGGTATATGCTGATTATGGCACAGATGTATGCAGGCGAATACCAGAGTGCTGCTGCAGACTGCAGTACCTTTATGGCGAAATTTCCCAAAAGTATGTATTGCTCGTATGTGCAGTATCAGCGGGGGAGGGCCTGTTTCTATCTGGGGGATTATAACAAGACCGTTCTTTTACTCAGTGATTTCTGCCATCAATACCCGGATCATGAGATGTATCCTTCGGCACTTTTTTGGATAGCAGAATCGTTTTACGCGGACGGTAATTACACGTCGTCCCGTCCGCTGTACGAACGCATCGTTTCTGATTTTCAGACAGATGCGAAATCGGCACAGGCGCAGTTCCGTATCGAATCGATTGACCAGCGGAACCGTGAAAAGAAATTATTGTATCTGCTCAAAGTAACCGGGGAAGAATATCTTTCGGCAAAAGAGGATTATGAAAAACAACTGCAGCTTTACAAATCTTCGGATATACCGGGTCTGACTGAAAAAATCCGGACTGCAAAGAATGAAAATGAACTGCTCGGCAGACAGCTTGATGCTGAAAAAAAACAGAATTCGGAGCTGCTTCAGAAGATAGCAGATCTTGAAAACCGGATAACGGCTCTTTCATCTCAGACGCCGGGAACTGATTTATCCGCTAACCCGAAAAATTCCGACGACATAGAAAAGCTCAAGGCAAAAGCTCAACAGGTTCAGAAGCTTCTGAATAGTCAGCAGAATGGGGGCGAATAATGCGTATACCGGGAACTGCGGCAGTTGCTGTTCTGTTTTTTTTTATTCCGTTTTTTATGTGGCCGGATCCGAATGGTTCTGTTCTTGACCGGTATTCAGTTATTCCTGATACGGAAAGTACCAATACGGAGCATCCGGAAAAAAATACGGTTCAGGAAGAAAAGACGGTCCAGAAAAGCGAAAAAGATATATCAATGGCCAGAGGGATTGCTGCTCTGTATGTACCTGCAAAAACCGGTTCGTTCGGGATATTTTCGAGAAATCCTGATAATGCAGCACTTTTTCCGCTTATTGCCGGGTATGATAATTTTTCGTCCACCTTCTTTGAACTGCAGGCTGATTCAGTTACGTACCGGCTTAACCGGGTCTGCGGAATACCGTCCCGTGCGGAACGTACCCGGGACGGCATAACGATTACCTATACTATTGATAAAAAAGCTTCTGTGCAGGTAGCCATGACATTTGCAGCAAGCTCGCCGCAGCGTAGCCCTGATGCGCTCAGAATGGCGATAACGACGACAAATACTGGCAAACAGGCCCGAACTTTTTCGCTCAGAGCTGTTTTTGATACAATTCTGGGTGAGGAATCCTTTACGCATTTTTCAACTGCAGCAAAAGATCAGATAAATGCAGAATGCCTTTTTGAAACGATGAAGAACGACCGCTGGATTTTATCCAAAAATGCAGAGAACGGTATACAATTCCTTGTATATGGTACGGGAATAACTTCACCAAATCGCGTGTATCTCGGAAATAAAGACGTTATAGCCGCATCGTGGATTCCCGGCATAAAAAAAGACAGAAGTTTCAATTCCGTTTTTTCATATAATAATTCTGCGATCGGAATAAACTGGAATTCCAGCGTTTTGCAACCGGAGGCTTCTGGTACGGTTACGTTTTATATTGTCGTTTCTTCGGAAGGACGGACTCCTGCCGGATCAGATCTTTTGGCCACGCTTTCAGGACAACAAACAGTACCTGCCTCTGCCGGTCCGGCAGAGGCAGAAAAAGCGGCACCTGCGGTTTTGCCTGCTCCGGTCGAACCCCGGCCCGAGGTGGAATTTACGGTAGAGTCGATAAAAGATGAACAGCTTGATCCTGCCTATATTCAGCGTCTTATTGATAAGATAAATTCTCTTGAATCCAATGATACAACGATAGACAGACAGGAGCTTTTGCGCCTTAATGCTGAACTTGATGCAATTCTCCAGAAACTGAGGCAAAAGTAGGACCATGAGCCGAAATGTACTGGATGTCGCCCGCAGATTGATGAAACGTCGGAAATTCGCAGATGCATTGACATTGCTTGAAGGGCGTTCCGAAATATACGAAGATAATTTTGATTATTACCTTCTTCTCGGTACTGCCTGCCTGTACGTGGGCGATGCAGGAACGGCGATGGCGTATTATAATAAGGCGCGTGCTATAAAAATTACCGATACGAATCTGCTGCTGGGACAGGCCGCTATTTTTTTACGCAGAGGCGACACGGAAAAAGCTGTCAGGTATTATCTTGATATACAGGAATATGCTCCCGGAAACAAGAAGGCGTCGAAAGCTCTTGATTTTATCCGGACCTGCGGGGATTACGATACTATCTGCCGCTGGGTTGACAGCGGCAGAATAGAGCGTTTTTATCCTCCTCTTGGATTTAACAGCGCCAGATTCGCAGGGCTGCTGGTTCTGTTTGTTGCGGCCGTTTTGCTGGTGTTTTTACTTCCCCGTGTGCTGCCGCTGAAAAAAACGACCGTTGGACCGCGGGCCAATTTGAGTTCTTTTGTGCTTTCCGTGGAAGAGCGTACCAATGCTCAGACAGAGGACCTTTCCGGCGGTGTTTATCATTATATACTCACCAACAGTGAAATAAACGATGCGTATACGAAGGCTCAAAAATATTTTCAGGAATACAGGGATAATGCGAGTCTGGTCGAACTGAACAGGCTTCTGAATTCGAATGCATCGTTATATATAAAACGGAA
>JALCCK010000057.1 GCA_022640795.1 Treponema sp. | reverse complement strand
CGCATTCGGTCGGTCATTGCTACCGGTGCGGTACTGTTGTGGAACCATATCTGAGTGAACAATGGTTTGTAAAAATGAGACCGCTTGCAGATAAGGCTTTAAAAGCCTGGAAGGATGGCGAGATTGTATTTTATCCTCAGAAATGGGAAAATACGTATCAGCGGTGGCTTGAAAATATTCGCGACTGGTGTATCAGCCGTCAGCTCTGGTGGGGACACCGTATTCCAGTCTGGTATTGCGATACGTGCGGAGAGATGATCGTTGCCCGTGAGGATCCTGAAAAATGCCCGAAATGCGGAGCATCCCGGGAAAATTTACGGCAGGATCCCGATGTGCTCGATACGTGGTTCAGTTCATGGCTCTGGCCGTTCAGTACGCTCGGATGGCCCGAAGATACGTCCGATCTGAAGACGTTTTTTCCGACATCTGCGCTTGTGACCGCGTACGACATTATCTTTTTCTGGGTCAGCCGGATGATTATGGCAAGTCTGGAATTTACCGGCACCGTTCCGTTCCATGATGTGTACATTCACGGACTTGTCCGCGACAAGCAGGGCAGGAAAATGAGTAAATCGCTTCATAACGGAATTGATCCGCTTGATATTATCGATACCTACGGTTCCGATGCGTTTAAATTTACGCTCGGTTTTATGTGCGCACAGGGGCAGGACGTTCTTGTCGATAAAGAATCTTTTAAACTCGGCAGCCGCTTTGCAAATAAAATTTGGAATGCCAGCCGGTATATACTTGGCAATCTTGAAGGACGGACGCTTATTCCTGTTACGGATTCGGAACTTACCGAGCTTGACAAATGGATTTATGCACGGCTCGATACTGCTGTCCGTAATGAACGCGCAGCACTTGAAGGCTATCGTTATAACGATGCTGCTTCGACATTGTTCGAATTTTTCTGGAATGAATTCTGTGACTGGTATGTTGAGGCTACGAAGATTTCTTTCCGCAGCGGAGATGAAAACGAAAAGAACAGAGCCGTGTCTGTTCTTTTGAATGTGCTGGAAGAGTCGCTGCGGCTGCTGCATCCGTTCCTTCCGTTTGTAACTGAAGAAATTTACGGCAAGCTTCCGCTTGAAGAAATAGTAGAAAACCGGAAGAAGGCAGGAATAACAAAGATTCTTTCCAATTCTGTCTATGCGGATCTGCTTATTACTGCTCCCTATCCGCAGGAAACTGCCGGGCGTGCAGATGAAAAGATTGTCAGCAGATTTGCTGTGCTGCAGGAGTTGATCCGTTCAATTCGCGGTCTCAGAACAGAATGCGGGCTTGATCCTGCTGCCAAGCTGCATCTTGCGCTGCTTGTTACTCCTGGTACGCCCGCAGAGGTCTGCAGGGAAAAAACGGATATTGTTGAATTGCTCGCCGGATTGGAATCCATAAAGTTCGTTACCCGGAAACCTGATAATTCCATCGGTACTGTCGGTACCGGTTTTGAGGCTTTCCTTCTGGTAGATGACTCGGTGGACAAGGGACAGCTTACGTCGCGATTTAAGAAGGAACTTGAGAAAGAAGAACTGCTTATTAAAAAATCTGAATCAAAACTTTCGGGAAAATTTGCGGAACATGCACCTTCCGGGCTTATAGCAGCTGAAAAGCAGAAACTCGAAGAAAGCCGCCGTCGTAAAGAAAAATTAGAGTCTTACGTGAAGGCTTTGTAGAAAACAGGGGGAAACTGCTATGGCCAAGAATAAGTACGAGATGCATGTTGATAAGCCCGGACAGATGGATCGGGAAACTATGCTTCAGTTAAAAAGTATCTATCTGGCGCCATATATGCAGCTTGCCACTGCGCTTATCGGAAAGGCCCGTTATGCCGGCGGTAATATGTTCCGTCATCAAATCGATACGATGGGAATACTTATTGATTATGGCTACATAGACAGCATTTTACTGAAAGCTTCCTGTATTCATGATGTTATAGAAGATATTCCGGATTTTGATCACAACCGTATAATTATGGTGGATGAAGAAGGCCCTGAAGTTTACAATTTGGTTCTGGAAGTTTCAAAGAAAACAGGGCAGGACAAGAAAGATTATCTGCGGGGCATTATCGAACATGGCAGTCAGAAGGCTAAAATTTTGAAATGCGCCGACCGGATCAGCAACATGATAAGTCTCGGATTTGTTACTGATCCTGTTTTTATCGAACGGTATTGTGATGAAACGGAATATTTTATCCTTCCGATTGCAATTGAGGTTGACTACAATATGTATCAGGAGCTTATCAACCTTATTATTACAAGGCGGAAATATCTGGAAGATTCAGGATATATAGACGGAAGGCATAGAAACGTTAACTGATGATGCCCGCCGTGACATGGAATATTTTGTTTCTGCTGTCTATTATTGATATTTATTGTAAATTACTGTAATATAAAGCTGTATAGATTAAAATGACAAAATTTTGTATTTTGTACATATATAAATTACTGTTCAAGGAGTAGTTAACTATGATTAAGGTTGGTATTAACGGTTTCGGCCGTATCGGTCGTATGGTATTCCGTGCTGCTGTTAAAAACTTCAGCAAAGACATTCAGATTGTGGGAATCAACGACCTTCTTGCATTTAACAAAGATGATCCTGCTGCTATGAAGATTGATTATCTTGCATATCTGCTGAAATATGATTCAGTTCATGGCAGATTCGAAGGGGATGTAGAAATCGAAGGAAACCATCTCGTGGTAAATGGAAACAAAATCCGTGTTTTTGCTGAAAAAGATCCTTCAAATATCAAATGGGGCGAAGTAGGAGCTGATATCGTTGTTGAATCAACCGGTTTCTTTCTTACTGATGAAGCTGCCCGTGCTCATATCCGCGGCGGAGCGAAGAAAGTTGTTATTTCCGCTCCTTCCAAAGCTGGAAAAGACGGCAAACAGCCGAAAATGTTTGTTTACGGTGTAAATGACAAAACATATGCCGGTGAAGACATTATTTCCAATGCTTCCTGCACGACAAACTGCCTTGCTCCGCTTGCAAAAGTTCTTGATGAAACGTTCGGAATCAAACGCGGTCTGATGACGACAATCCATGCTTCAACCGGAACGCAGCTCACCGTCGACGGTCCTGCAAAAGGCGGAAAAGACTGGAGAGGCGGACGTTCTGTCTATAACAACATTATTCCTTCAACAACAGGCGCTGCAAAAGCTGTAGGAAAAGTTCTTCCGCAGTTGAACGGAAAACTGACCGGTATTTCAATGCGTATTCCTGCTCCGGATGTTTCGGTTGTCGACCTGACTGCAGAACTGGACAAGAAAGCAACGTACGAAGAAATCTGCGCTGCCATGAAAAAAGCTTCAGAAGGAGAACTCAAAGGAATCCTTGGGTATACTGAAGATTCTGTTGTTTCAACAGATTATCGGGATGAACTTTGCACTTCAACTTTTGATGCGAAAGCCGGCGTACAGCTTGATGATTCCAACTTTGACAATACCTTTGTAAAACTTATTTCATGGTATGACAATGAATGGGGTTATTCAAATAAACTGTGCGAAATGATTCGTGTCATTTCAAAATAAATCTTGGGTAAACTGAGATGAGTTGAGGAGCCTTCGATTTTTCGAAGGCTCTTTTTTATAGGCAGACAGTGTCGTTTCCGTCTGTCGTTATTTCCGCGGTGATTTGTTTTATAACTTGCGATAGCCGGTAAGAAAATTAAAATAGTAAAGGAACGAGATTTTATGTGTACCTCAAAAAAAATATTGGTACTATTTTTCATTTTCAGTTTGTGTTTTGTCCCTGTAAAACTAGCGGCAGGGGATACTCTTGAAGCTTCTTCTGAAAATCTACAGGTAACGCCTGTTTCTCCTGCAGATGAAAATCCGCAAAAACAGTATCTGGCTGCGGTAAGCGGTGTTGCTTTTGAAAATATTTCAATTTTTCTCTGGAATAAATATATGATAGGAGCCGGGTGGACGCAGGTTACGCCTGACGACTGGATTCATTTCTACAAACGGGATCTGGAATTCGATACCGACTGGTACTGGACCAACTTTGTTCTTCATCCGTATCAGGGAGCGCTTGCCTATATGATGGGCCGGGCTTCCAATCTGAACCAGCTGGAATCGTTCGGACTTGCGGTTCTTGAATCTGTAACATGGGAATTCTTTTGTGAAACAAATGATCCGTCTATTAACGATCTGGTCTATTCGACAATCGGCGCATTCCCTGTCGGAGAAATGTTGTACCGGCTTTCATTTGAAACGGAACCGTACGGTTCCTGCTGGAACTGGCTCGTTTCTCCTTCGCGTCCGTATATCAGCACACTGACGCATACGAAAGCGCCCGGAACATTTGGGAATATCTATGATTTATCGCTTGCTTTTGCAATCGGAGCGGCCGGTGTACGGACAGACTATTATTATGGAAAAGAGTGCAGCGACAACCGGCTGTATCCTGCGTTTGGCAAATCTGTTTTTCGTGTTATTTATAACGACCCGTACGGGAGAGATTCTGATGTACCGTACAGCCAGTTTGATTTGAAGGTTTCCGGTGCGGTGGGTGCAGGATCGAATAAAGGAGCCGGAGTTCAAAAATCTGCTTTTTATGATGTGGAGATTCTAAGCAACGGGTTTCTTTTTTCCCGGGCACTGGATTGGGGATCGGGCGATCGTGCGACGACTGTAGGACTGGTGCTCGATTATGATTTTATCATGCATTCCTTTATCGAATTGTCGTCGCTTGCTGCCGGCGGTGCAATAAAGCAGAAAATTACTACCGGCAGCGGAAGTTTTGCCTGGCAGTTCCATTTTGACGGTGTTATTCTTGGAACCAGCGATTATTACTATTTTTACGATGATATTTTTCCGAAAGTAAGTTCCACCAGACGGGAATATAATTATACAACAGGTGCGGAATGGGTGCTTGGAATTGACTGGGTGAACGGGCGGAACAGAGTTCTGCTGGACGCACATTTGTATGGTATGTATGTTTTCCCCTATCAGGTTCAGACCCTTGACGACGGAAGGTCCGGATGGGAACTGTGCTGCCCTGTTGACTGTTCTGCCGAGCATTACCTGACGGAACGGATTTCTTTGGGGCTGGGAGGCAGGCTTTATTTAAAGAAAGGCTGGTATAGCGGCGACGCTGACGTATCACAAATTGGCGGAAGTATAAATGTTTTTACCCGGCTACGGCCCGGTCTCTAATGCTGCTCTTTTGCGGCCTGTCATTGAAATTTTTCGTTTAAACTGCTATAGTTTTTAGAAATAGCAATAGACATTTCTTTTTGGAGGAAATTCATGATTAAAACTGTAAAAGATGTTGATCTCGCCGATAAACGGATTATCATGCGTGTTGATTTTAACGTTCCTATGAAAGACGGAATTGTTCAGGATGATACTCGTATCCGGGCTGCACTGCCTACTATAAAATATATAATAGAACAAAAACCGAGAAGTTTGGTGCTTATGAGCCATCTGGGAGATCCTTCAAAGGATACAAAGAAGGCGGCGGAAAAGGCTGCAAAGGCCGGAAAACCTTTTACGGAAGCAGACAAGGAAAAATTTATTGCCGGAAAAAATCGCATGAAGCCGGTGGCAGAATATCTTGAAAAGCTGCTTGGCCAGAAAGTCGTATTTGCAGCAGATGCACTTGGTCAGAAAACTGCCATAGATGAACTTCCCGCCGGCGGTATCATGATGCTGGAGAATACAAGATTCCATAAAGAAGAAACGTCCAAAGATATGGCTGAACAGGAGAAGATGGCGAAAGAGCTTGCAACATACGGGGATGTGTATGTGAACGATGCTTTCGGTACTGCACACCGGGCCCATGCTTCGACTGCGACGATTGCAAAATATATGAATGTAAAAGTCGGTGGATTCCTGATGGAAAAAGAAGTAAAATATATCCAGCCGATGGTTACTAATCCGCCCAAACCAATGATAGCGATCATTGGTGGTGCCAAGGTTTCTTCCAAGATTGCCGTTCTTGAAAGTCTGCTGAAAAATGCAGCCGCACTGATTATCGGCGGCGGAATGGCGTATACGTTCCTGAAAGTTCAGGGCCACAAGGTTGGAAAATCTCTTGTTGAAGATGATTATATGGAGACGGCAAAGAACCTGCTTGCGAAAGCGGCTGAAAAAGGAGTCAGGATTATTCTTCCGGTTGACCATGTCGGTGCAACTGAATTCAGTGGCGATGCAGCACCGGTAGCTGTCGATAATGTCGAAATTCCCGATAATCTGATGGCGATGGACATAGGGCCGAAAACGCTTGCATTGTATAAGGACGCGTTAAGTACGGCAAAATCTGTCGTATGGAACGGGCCTGTCGGGGTTTTTGAATTCGATGCATTTGCAAAAGGTACTGAAACTGTCGCACATTATGTAGCGGAAGCTACCAGCCGTGGCGCAATGACGGTGGTCGGCGGCGGAGATTCCGTTGCAGCCGTTAATAAATTCCATCTTGCAGACAAGATGAGTCATGTTTCTACCGGCGGCGGAGCTTCTCTTGAATTCCTTGAAGGTAAGACGCTTCCGGGAATCGCCTGTCTTGAAACAAAGTAATTACTATAAAAGAAGGAAACATTATGAGAACACATTATATTGCCGGTAACTGGAAGATGAATATGGACAAGGCTGGTGCCGTTGCACTTGCAGCTGCACTTGTAAAAGAACTGAAAGATAAACCGAATAAATATATGATCGCACCGCCGTTCGTTTACCTTGATGCTGTTGCGCAGATTGTAAAAGGATCGAATATTATACTCGGTGCACAGAATATGGCTGCGACGGATAACGGTGCTCATACGGGTGAGGTTTCTGTTGCGATGCTGAAGGATATCGGTGTTCAGACGGTGATTCTCGGGCATTCGGAACGACGTCATGAATTTGGTGAATCGGATGAACTTATTAACAAAAAGGTCGTAAAAGCTTTAGAAAACGGGCTTGAAGTTGTTTTATGTATAGGAGAGCTGCTTGAAGAACGTGAAGCCGGTAATGCAGAGCAGGTTTGCAAAACACAGCTTCTGAAAGATCTTGCAGGCGTTTCCGCGGAACAGATGCCGCGGGTGACAATTGCTTATGAACCTGTCTGGGCCATTGGTACGGGAAAGACGGCAACTCCTGATGATGCAGAAGTCATTCATAAAATATGCCGTGATCAGATTGCGGAAATGTACAATCGTACGGTCGCCGATAACGTGATTATTCAGTATGGAGGATCGATGAAACCCGCCAATGCTGAAAAATTGCTTGCACAGCCTGATGTAGACGGCGGACTTATCGGCGGAGCAGCTTTGAAAGCAGAAACGTTTGTACCTATCTGTATAGTGTAATGTATTTTTTTTCTGCAGATGTCGTAATCTGCAGAAAAAACATTCCTTGACGAAAGTCAATAATATCGTTATTATCTTAGGCACTATCGTTTATCGCGCAGTTTTTGACAGAATATTTATTTAGTATAAATCTGCGGTTTTGGAGATTATTAATGAGTACTATTGGAGTTATACTTTTAGTTGCCTTTGTTATTGTTTGTATTCTGCTTGTTCTGCTCGTTCTTGTTCAGAATGAAGAAGGCGGCATGGGCGGTCTTTTAAGCGGCGCAGGAACTGCTGCGTTTGGTTCTCATTCTGCCGGTGTTCTTACAAAAACGACTTTTGTTCTTGTTATCTTCTTTTTTGTAACAAGTTTCGGGTTAGCTCTTATCAACAAGAAACCGGCAGCTGTAAAGGATCTTTCTGCTGCCGCGACGGTAGAACAACAGGCTGCTACTGAAAATGCAGGATCTCAGTCGGAGTGGTGGAAAGACTCGGATTCCGCTGGTAAAGCTCCTTCACCTGAAGCTTCCACCAAATAATGGATGGGTTTAATGCTTAAAGAAATATTTACTCCGGCAAAGATACTGATTAATCTTGAAAGCACCGAAAAGGATGAGGCTTTTGCTGAAATCCTTGAAAATATGATTTCCAGTCAGCCTCAGATTAATCGAAGTGAGGCAATGGACGCACTTGAAGAACGGGAATCAAAAATGAGTACGGGAATCCTTCCCGGTATTGCAGTTCCTCATACACTCTGTAAATCGGTAAAAGGACTCGAGGGTGCTATTGCTATCAGTAAAGAAGGAATAGACTACGATTCACTTGATAAAAAGTTGGTCCATATTGTCTTTATGTTTCTTTTTGAACCCGGTGAAACGGAAAAACATCTGAAGCTCATGAAAGAACTTGCTTCCATACTTCAGAATCCTGATTTTTATACTGAAATTATGTCACAGACTACCGCTCAGGGAGTCTATGAAGCGATCTGCCGATTTGAACAGAATCTCGATTTGATTTAATACCAGGGTTTAAGTTCTTATGGCATGAGGGGAGGACGGATTCAGTTAGTAGAACTACTTGTATTCCGTTTGCGGATGATTATCGTGTTACCTGAATCATCTGCTCGTCCCGCCTTTATGACGGAAACGCTCCGAGCATTTTATTTAAGGAGCAGTTACTATGGCAGAATCAGAAAAAGATGTCATTGATCATCTTCTTGGAGTGGAACATGAGGCTGCGGGGCTCGTGCAGGATGCACAGACTGAAGCGGAAAAACGAATCGCTGCAGCGAAGGCAAAGGCTGATGCGGAATATAAAAAACAATATGAAAAAATAGTTGCAGGTTTCGAGGCTGATTTTTCAAAAAAAATAGTTGAAATTAAAGAACACCATAAAAAAACCTCTGCTGAATATAAAGAGCGAATTCTGAAAGCAAAAAAAGATAGTAAAGCTTTCAATGATTTGTTGGATTCACTTTTATTCAAAACTGCTTAATCCGGGGCTGCAAAAAATGGATCGTTCAGATGCTTCTATATTTGTATATGCAAAAGCAAGCGGAATGCTCGCAAAATCATTTATTGGCCAACGGGCAGCAAAACTGTTTTCTGTAGGCTCTTTCGGGGAGTTGTGGTCGCTTCTTTTCCGAAGTGAAGTTCCCGGTATCCCTGCCGAACTGCTTGCAAAGAAACTGGAGCAGGAGGCCGAGAAGCGGTTTATTTCGCAGTATGTGAGCCTGCTTAAAAATTACACAAAGCCTGATAGTGTTCTGGTTTCGCTGCTGCGATATTATGATTTTGATAATTTAAAAGGGCTTGGCGCTGCATTGTGTCGTAAGCAGAGTTCCTTGCCGTATATAACAGATATAGCTCCGTATAGTATGCTTCATTACGACGCCTGGCCGGAGCTGGACCGCATAACCGCAGGGACTCCTCTTGCATGGTATGATACGCCTCCGAAATCAGAAGAACAGCAAAAGGCCGATGCGCGCCTCGATAATCAGTATATTACAATGCTTTTTGATTCTATCGAAGAACTTCCTTCCGAAGAACGTGAACCTGTTTTGCGATTGCTGAAGTTACGGTTTGTGTTTCAGAATATTCTCTGGGCCATACGGCTTAAAGTTTATTATAATATGGATAAAAAAGATATCATTTCTCATCTTGCTCATACCGGCGGTCAGCTGAGTGTCAATAATGAAATCGCAGCTCCTGCCGTACAGATTCTTGATAAAGCGGTTGATTCATGGAATGACTGGGCTTCGTGGAAATATGCATATATGCTTAATCCCCGTGAAGATAACGCTTTGTGGACTATTGATCCACGATGGCTTGAACTTTCCATGCGGAAGGAACTAAACCGGCAGGCTCTGATGAAATTCCACAGTTATCCTTTTACTGCGATGGTTATGGTAACGTGGTATATGATTAAAGAAAATGAGCTCAATACTATATGTACTGCAGCTGAAACCTTACGGCTGGACGCTGATAAAAATCAGGCCATGCAATTTGCAGGAGTGTCACCTGATGCGGCAAGATAAGGTGGGGGAATAATGGCAAGAACAACACAGATGCGGCTTGTTGAGTTAATGGTGCTCAAGCAGGATATAAGAAAAATTATTGAATTTCTCGGGAAAAAAGGTATTTTCCAGTTTGAAACGAATACAGCGGAATCTGGCGAAGAGACAAAAGTTGACAATACGGATCTTGAAATATTCAGAAAACTGCAGGCGGTCAGAGCGTACCTGAATGTTCCTGATCATGACGAGAATCTGCTGGACAGTTCATTACCGGCCGATGCTGACTATGCCGCTGCCGGCGATCTTCTCAGTCTGGTGGATGACTTCCAGGCGCATGAACTAAAAAAAACAGAGGAAGCAAAACGGCTTCAGAATGCTTATAAAGAAGCATGCGCGTTTTCTAATCTGAAGGCTTCGTATTCAGAACTGGAGCATCTCTCTTTCTTGTCGCTTCGTATTGGCAAAATAGACCCGGCAATTTTTGATGAACTGAAAGCAGGTATCGGAAGTAAGGCTGTCGTCGTCCAGCTTGGTACTGATAAATCCCGCATTCTGGCTGCAGCTTCCCGAAAAGGTCGTTTTGCACTCGATACCGAATTGAAAAAATATGGTTTCGTGAATATGGAAATTCCGAAAGACTTTAAAGGTATTCCGGAAGAAGTTCTGCAGGAATTGAAAAAACAGTCTGAAAGTGCCGGTAAAATTGCTGCCGCAGCTGCTGTTGAACGGAAGAATTTTGCTGAAACGCATCAGGCCGTTCTGCTTGATCTGCTTGGAAAATTTTCAATCGGAATGCAGGTAAATCAGGCAGAATGCCGGCTTGAATCGACAAAACTGGTATATCGTATAACCGGTTGGATCCCTGCTTATGCAAGCCGGTCCATGATGAAAGATCTCGATCAGCTGTCTGAAGGTCGTATCGCAATACGTCAGTATTTGCCGAGCGAAGTGCCTGCTGTTGTCTCCGGCCATGAAAAAGTTCCGGTTGAGCTTAAGCACGGAAAGATCATCGGAAGCTTCGAACGGATGATATTCAGCTATGGATCTCCGTTGTATGGTAATGTGGATCCTACTCCCTTTGTTGCGGTATTTTTTACCATACTGTTCGGCCTCATGTTCGGTGACGCAGGGCAGGGGCTTGTGTTCTTTCTTGTCGGTGTGCTGATGGCGCTGAATGTCATAAAGGTAAAAGGCTGGAATAAGTTCGCTCCTGTTTTCATGTGTATAGGAGTGAGCAGTATGATAATGGGACTGCTAACCGGTGAATTTTTTGCGAACGAGAGTATTCTGCGTCCCTTCGAACGATGGGTCACCGGTCTGTTCGGTACCCCCCGGGATCAGATACTTGCGATGATGCCGCAGTCCAACCCCGAATCGATTCGGCGTATGTTCCTGTTTTTCGGATTTTCACTGATAATCGGATTAATTATCAATTCAACGGGAATTATTATTAATCTGATAAATCAATTTTCAAAAAAGAAAAAAGGAAACGCTTTATTCGGATTGACCGGACTGAGCGGTGCGATTTTCTTCTGGTATGTTATCGTAATGATTATACGAATAGCTGCGTTCCATCATAAAATTGCTGTTTATGACTGGATCATTCTTGCAGTCTCGCTTATTGCTACCGCGGCAGGAGAACAGTTGAGCAGGCTTGTCGACAGGGAGACTCCCGTATTTGAAAACGGCAAGGGAGAAGCGATAATGGGAATTGTCGTGTCTGCATTGGAAACTGTTATGACGTATATGTCGAATACGGTTAGTTTTCTCCGTGTCGGGGCGTTTGCACTTGCGCATGCCGTTCTCGATTATATTATACTGCTCATGATGAATCTTGCGGGAGGAATAGGCGCTGTCGTTATCTGGCTGATTGGCAATCTTATTGTCGTCGTTCTTGAAGGCATGATTGTTTCAATTCAGGCAATTCGTCTCCAATATTATGAGTTCTTTTCCAAGTTTTTTAATGAAAACGGGCAGGAATTTGAACCTTTCAAATTCCATTATGGTGATGTAGCATAAAATCCGTTCTCGAAACGGTAATTTAATAGATATTCTGGATTTTCAGAGGTGTAACTATGAACAAAAAAACAATCGTAACTGCAGTATTTTTGGTCTGCTTCTCGGTTGCCGGAGTGTTTGCACAGGCTGCAGACACTACTAATACTGCTGCCGCTGCCGCAGCTCCTGCTGTAAAAGCTGCTCCGGTTGATTTAGGACAGGCTGCCAAATATATTGCAGCCGGACTTGCCGTTGGTTTGGCCTGTATCGGTGGTGGTATAGCAGTTGGAAAAATTGGTGCTTCTGCAATGGGTGCCATGAGTGAAAATGCAGAGTTGTCCGGTAAAGCTATGCCGTTTGTAGGTCTTGCTGAAGGTATCTGTCTGTGGGGGTTCCTCGTAGCGCTGCTCGTTCTTGTTTTGTAGTTGTAACTCAGGACTTGAATTTTGAAATATTTTGTAATTGCTGAGCGGGAACTTGTTCTGGCCTTTGCACTGGTTGGTGTTCCGGGAGCTATAGCGCTTAATCGAAGCGAAGCTCTTGATGCATTTGATCGAATAACCGGCAAAGGGGGTGTGGTTTCCGCACCAGTAGACAGTGAACGCCCAAAAGTGCTCATTATGACCGAAGATGTTACTGCCATGCTTGAACAGGAAGTCCTTGACTGGCAGAAGAACGGAGGATATCCGCTTATTGTGGAGATCCCCGGACTGCATGGGCATTTGCAAGGTAAAAAAACACTGACGGATGCTATTCGTGAGGCTATCGGTATTCAGGTCTGATCAGCTGTTTTATAGTGTGTTTTGCGGTAGTAATGAAGTCAGGATAACAGACATTTGTGTTTTGTTTCATTATAGCGATTCAACCTTCGGTTGTTTTATGAGGGAAAAAAATGGAAGAATTACGTTCAACCGAAATTCTTGATAGAGAAATTCAATCTGATGCCCGCAAGAAGGCTGAAAGAATTTTGTCTAATGCGGAGCTGGAATGTAATAATATAGCAGCGTCAGTTACGGGCCGTGTTACTTCGATTACTAAAGAAAAAAAGCCTGTATATGATCAGAAACTTGAGCAATTTCAGAGAAATTCTGATGCAGCTATTCCGCTTGAAAAGCAACGTTTTGCCGTTGCCTATATTGGAGAATCTGTCATAGGTGCTATAAGTTCGTATCTCCAGTCTTTGTCGGAAGAAAAGCGCCTTGAACTTATTTCAAAACTGCTGAAACAAAATAAAGATGTTTTGAACGGTAAGAAATTATCGGCTACCGTGTACGGTTGTGATGTAGAAGCCGCAAAAAAAATACTGGTGCCAATACTGGGGGACGCTATTGTTTCCTGTAGAAAAACTGAATTTGAAGTGGCAGGTGAGAATTCTGTAACAGGACTTACGGTTCATGAAGGAATAATTCTTGACTCAGAGGATCACTTTATACACTGCCGTTTTACGCTGGAAGAGATTATCTCAGAAATTCAGGACAAATATAGTTATGAACTTGCCAGCACGCTGTTTGGCGGGAGGCTGCCCGAATGATAGAAGGCAAAATAACTCGCATTTCAGGACCTATCGTTTATGCAGACGGCCTTGACGGATGCGGTCTGTATGATGTTGTACATGTCGGCGAAAAACAGCTGACCGGTGAGATTATACGGCAGAATGAAGGAAAAGCAACGATTCAGATTTATGAAGACGACACCGGCATGCATATTGGTGAAAAAGTTATTTGTAATGAGATGCCGCTTTCCCTGAGACTCGGTCCCGGGCTGGTGGGAACTATTTATGATGGTATTCAGCGCCCGCTCAAGACAATGTACGAAGAAGGCGGAGCGTTCCTTGTTCCCGGACAGCGGACAGAACCGCTTGATACGAAAAAGAAATGGGATTTTACGGCTGCGGAAACAGCAGACGGAAAAACGGTTACAGCAGGAACTCCTATCGCTCCCGGAATGCAACTTGGTACGGTTCAGGAGACAAACTCGATCCTCCACACCATAATGGTTCCTCCGACGATTCGTGGCCGCGTTCTTAAGACTTTTACGGGTAACGGTTCGTATACGGTTGACGATGTTATAGGAACAACCGAACTTGATGAAGAAATCCGCATGTCGCAGTATTGGCCGTTGCGTAAACCCCGGCCTTTTTCCGAAAAACTGGGGGTTACGGAACCGCTCGTTACCGGACTGCGTGTTATTGATGTTTTCTTTCCGCTTTCCAAAGGCGGCACAGCTGCCATCCCCGGCGGATTCGGTACCGGTAAAACGATGACTCAGCACGCAATTGCAAAGTGGTGCGACGCAGATCTTATTGTTTATATTGGCTGTGGAGAACGGGGTAATGAGATGACCGATGTACTTTCGGAGTTCCCGAAACTTATCGATCCGCGGACAGGCCGGTCTCTTATGGAACGGACAATCCTTATAGCAAATACATCCAATATGCCGGTCGCAGCCCGTGAAGTTTCGCTTTATTCGGGAATAACGCTGGCTGAGTATTACCGGGATATGGGAATGGCCGTTGCAATTATGGCTGATTCTACGAGCCGCTGGGCGGAAGCACTGCGTGAACTTTCCGGACGTATGGAAGAAATGCCTGCAGAAGAAGGTTTCCCGGCGTATCTGCCGACCCGTCTTGCAGAATTTTATGAAAGAGCCGGACGTATAAATTCACTTTGTCATCGCGAAGGATCTGTTTCAGTCATTGGGGCCGTTTCTCCGCCTGGCGGAGATTTCTCCGAGCCTGTTACCCAGCATACAAAACGTTTTATCCGCTGTTTCTGGGCTCTTGACCGCGATCTTGCAAATGCCCGGCATTATCCTGCTATCGGCTGGATTGATTCATATTCGGAATATGCTGATGAAGTCAAGGAATGGTGGGATAAACTGGATCCCCGATGGGTAAAAGTCAGACTGGAGGCCCTTGATCTGCTGAAAAATGAACAGAGACTGCAGCAGATCGTCCGCCTTATCGGCCCTGATGCTCTTCCTGACGAAAAAAGGCTCATTCTTGTTGTTGCAGAAATGATAAAAAATGGTTTCCTGCAGCAGGATCAGTTTGATCCGGTGGATGCCCATTGTGTCCCTGAAAAACAGATTCAGATACTTATGTTGATTATGAATTTTTATCATCGGGCGGCTGCCGTTATAAAGGCCGGTGCCCCGTTAGTAAAAATTACGGCATTAACCGTCCGGGACGAGATTGTCAGACTGAAATCGCTTGTTGAAAACGATAAACTGGAAAAAATAAAAGCTATAGAAGGTCATCTTGACGACCAGATGAGCGGACTTGAAAAAATGTACCGCAAGGTGGCAGCAGTATGAAAGGAATAGAATACCGCGGAGTAACATCTGTCGACGGACCTATTGTTGCAGTCCGCCGCAGTGAAAATATATTTTACGGAGAAACTGTTTACGTCCGTGACCGATCAGGAGCAAAGACGACAGGACGTGTCATTGATGTTTCTGATAATGCTGCCGTTGTACAGATATTTGGAAGTACGACGGGTCTTGATCTTGAAGAGACTTCAATGGAATTCCTTGATACGCCTCTAGAGCTGAGAGTAGGCGAAGGATTACTGGGACGTATATTTAACGGGCTGGGAGAACCGATCGATGGGTATCCGCAGATCATATCTTCCAAAAAAATGAATGTAAACGGGAACCCGATAAACCCGTACGCCCGGGTTTATCCGCGCGATTTTATTCAGACCGGAATTTCTTCCATTGATGGAATGAATACGCTTATCCGCGGCCAGAAACTTCCGATTTTCAGCGGGAACGGACTGCCGCACAACAAACTTGCAGCTCAGATTATCAGGCAGGCACGACTCAAAAACAGCGACGATCAGTTTGTTATGGTTTTCGCTGGAATGGGTATTAAATATGATGTGGCACGGTTTTTTATTGACACATTTGAATCTTCCGGTGTTTTGTCCAAGGTAGTTATGTTTCAGTCTCTGGCTGACGCTCCTTCGATTGAGCGTATTATAACTCCACGCTGTGCACTTACCGCTGCTGAATATCTCGCCTACGAAAAGGGTATGCATGTTCTCGTCGTTATGACGGATATGACAAATTATTGCGAAGCTTTGCGCGAAATATCGACGACACGCGGTGAAGTTCCGGGACGTAAAGGATACCCCGGTTATTTGTATTCGGATCTGGCGGAATTATATGAGCGGGCAGGCCGTATAAAGGGGTCTGAAGGATCTATTACCCAGATTCCTATTCTAACTATGCCCAATGATGATATAAGCCATCCTATTCCGGACCTTACCGGCTATATTACAGAAGGTCAGATAGTTCTTGATAGAGAGATGTCCCAGAAGGGAATGTATCCACCGGTAAGCGGCTTGCCCAGCCTGAGCAGGCTTATGAAAGACGGTATCGGAAAAGGTATGACGCGTGAAGATCATGCTGCCGTTGCGAGCCAGCTGTTTGCAGCGTATTCGAAGGTAAAATCCATCAGAAATCTGGCGGCAATCATCGGTGAAGAGGAACTTTCTCCGCTGGATAAAAATTATCTTCAATTTGGTGAAAAGCTTGAAAATGAATTTTTCACCCAGGGCGAGTACGAAGACCGTTCGATTGAACAGACGCTTGATTTGGGATGGAAAATTCTTTCATTGCTGCCGAGAGAAGAACTTTACCGTATAAAACCGGAAATGCTCGAGAAGTATCTGCCGTCCGCAGTTAAAGCAGAGCATACCGGTGTTTCGGCATCCGCCTAAAGGTATGTGTCATGGCAAAATTGGATATTGCTCCTACTAAGTCAAACTTGCTCAAAATGAAAGAACAGCTTGCTGTTTCCCAGGATGGGTATGATTTGCTTGAACAGAAACGTGAAATTCTTGTTATGGAACTTATGCGGATGGTTGAGAAGGTTAAACTTCTTGAACGGGATATCGAGAAAGTGATTCAGACTGCATATCCGGCTCTCAAACGAATGCTTATGTCCGTGGGTGGTGATCGTGTTGAGCAGATTGCTAATGCGGTGCAATATAATTTTACAATTAAAGAAAAGCCTGTTACAATTGCAGGGATGGGATTTTCGTCGATTGATGTGGAACTGCCGAAACGCGAACTGTTTTATTCACTGCTGGGAACGTATGCGGATAGCGACAAAGTCATGGTTGACTTTTTCCATCTGCTCAGTCTTCTGACCGAGATGGCCTCTATTCGAACTATAGTATGGAGGCTCGCTACTGAGGTTAAAAAGACTCAGCGAAGAGTAAATGCTCTGGATAAAATGGTTATTCCTCAGACGAAAGACACAAAAATTTATATCGAAAGTGTTCTGGAAGAGCGCGAGCGTGAAAATGTTTTCGCTCTCAAAGCGTTGAAAGGCCGGAAGACAAAGCCGGAAGGTTGATTATGATAAGACCACTTTTTCAAAATGTACTGGTAGCTGTGAATGGTTCAGAATCTTCGATTCATGCTGCAATGTATGGTATTATGATGACAAAATTGTATCATTTGCATTTGAAGATAGTTTATGTCGTTGATACTGCTACTTTAAAGCAGCTTACACTGGGTAAATTTTTTATTACGGAAGAAAGTGCCGAATATGAAAAAAGCCTTCTTGCAGACGGTGAAAAATATTTGCAGTATATTACTGAGCTTGCAGACTCAAAAGGCGTGAAGATAGAAACGGAAATGCGAGAGGGTGCCATCTGGTCTGAAATAATAATAGCCGCAGAAGAGAGCAAAGCGGAGCTTATTTTGCTAGGCGGACGTGAAACCGATGCCAATTTCGGAACACTCGTGCGGCACAATGTCGTATCGGCAGCCAGAAGTGAAATCATAGGGAGCGCCCACTGTTCTGTTCTTGTGGTGAATGAACCGAAGATTGAACAGCTTTTTAAAATTGCATAGAATGGTTCAAAGTGGAAAACTGTTATGAAATTATAGGTGTGTCCAGAAATGCGTCAGCAGCAGAAATCCGCAGGGCATACCGCCGTAAAGCGAAGGAATTGCATCCTGATACTTCATCCGGTAAGAAAGATGTTGCTGAATTCCGGCGGCTTGTTCAGGCATATGAAATATTGTCTGATGCACGGCAGCGTTCCATTTTTGATGATTCTTTTTTTTCAGAAAGGCATTTTAAGAGACATAAGCCTTCGACTTTCGACTACAGAATCTGGCTGATGGAGCGGAACGATGAAGAAAGCCGGGCAAAACTGATTTTCTTCGATCTTATGCACCAGCGGGAAGATGAAGCTGTCGCTGAATTTAAACGCATGAATATGAATCATGCCAATTTCAGTCTCAAGAAATGGTTTACCCGTGAAGATTTTATGGATTATGGATTCATTCTTTCTGAAGAACTTGTAATCAGAGGAGAATATTATGATGCGGTCCGGCTGCTTGAAGAGATAATCCGTATGGAACATTCATATTCCTATTTCCGGTTATTTTTTCCTGAAGTCATGTCATTTACGCGTACGATTTTACGACGACAGATAGACGGTAATATAAATGATGAGCTGGCGCTTGACGTATGGGAACGGGCGCTTGATCTTGGTTTCGGGGCTGCTGACGATTCGTTTTTCTTGCGGAAAATGTCTGAAGCGTATCGGCGGATCGGTGATCAGAATACTGCGGAAATCTGCATGGAAGAAGCTGCCAGCCTTGCCGGATAATTGTGAATATTTACTTACAGAGGTTAAAATATGATTCGTTTAAAAAATGACGAGGAAATTGCAGGGATTCGAAAATCCTGCCATCTCCTTGCCGATATGTTTACTGTTGTGATTCCAAAGATAGAACCTGGGCTTTCAACAAAAGATGTTGATGATATTTGCAAAGATTTCATTACGTCACACGGAGGAAAACCTGCGTGGTACCGGGAAAATTTCCCCGGGGCAATATGTATCAGCATAAATGAAGAGGTTATACACGG
>JALCCK010000056.1 GCA_022640795.1 Treponema sp. | reverse complement strand
CCATCGTTTGTACTGCTCACCGGAACGGTAAACGACCAGTTGGCAGCTGTTACTGATTTATAGTCTGCCGCCGTATAAGTCACCAGATACGCTGTATCTGACGAATCAGTAATATGGTCCTGTCCTGTCACGGAGTTTCCGTCCAAAGTTGCAGAAACATAAAATGCGGTAAGATTCGATTCTGTTATTGTTCCGCTGACCGTTACGCCATTTTTCGTGTATATGGTAGTAGATGGATTAGTTGTATAAGAACAGCTGTCGTTAATATCTATCACAGGCCATGAACTATCAGGATTTTTGACGGACCATTCAATTACAGATCCCATATTTCCGGCCTTGTCGGCTGCTGCAACATAGACATGATTATTACGCCCGTACTGTGTACCGGCGTCCCATGTTATAGCTGCGTTCCATATTCCTGAAATTGAGGTTTCGGAAACGATTGTTGCCATATTCCACCCGGTCATTTCGTCCGCACTGATTGCAGGAGGCTCTACACCGTCCCCTGCTGTATCATCTGTTATAACCCGGTAATATACAGCATCGATATTTGCATCGGTATAGGTGCCGTTTATCGTATAAGGGCTGCCGCTGTCCACATACGAAAGAGTGTTATCATGAGTACCGCCTATAACAGGCACTGCCGTATCGATAGTCGTTACGGACGAAGATGCAGAAGCTTCTCTTCCTGCTGCATCCGTAGCTTTTACAGAGGCTACCCAGCACCCGTCTATAGTCTTATCGGAAATTCCTGTTACCATAAAAGACACATGGCAAGCATCAACCTGTGTCTTTACAACAGATATTCCACTACCGGTATATGTTGCTCCATTTTTACGTAATGTAATTACCACATCATCTGCCAAAACCGCATTAGTATCCGATACTGAACCTTTCACGCTGTAGGCTGTATTATTGTCAACATAAAGTGCCCCATTTGTAATGTCTATCACGGGAACTCCGGTATCAAACATCAGCCCACTTATATTACCAAGCGTTTTCGTATTTCCGCAGGAATCAGTACCGCGGAACCGGAACTGCTGGGCACCACCTTCCGCAACTGCAATTTCCACCGTCCACGGATTGTCAGCGGTTCCTGTCGCAATGCTCTGTGAAACAACATACCCTGCTTTTATTTTCCCGGCCGGATTGATACCGTCGGATGGAACATCGGCGGATGCATCAATCCATGTCGTACCGTCGTCAATACTATATTCAAGCGTTTTCGTTCCGCTGCCGGACGAATCAGACCAGGAGCCCTGAAATGAATAAACAAATCCGGTAACGCTTGCCGAAGAACTCTTTAAATAGGAATTGTTTTCCGTGACGACTTCATTGGCCGCAAGTTTACTACCGTCTGTAAAAGTCATTACAGGAGGATTTGTATCGATATAGAGGTACCTGCTGTTTCCCGATTTTACGCTCACAGAACCGGCATTATCTACCGCACTGAAAGTAAACGTATATTTATAATTTCCGGGATTATTTTCTGGCCATGAATAGTCAGAAGGCATATATGTCGTAAAATCATACACACTAACACCTGACGTACTTTCGGTACTGTTTTTCGTTGTCGTAACTGACAGTGTCGGAATATTTGTAACTGTCGTTCCAGATCTATCTGCTGCCGTTACTTCTGCACTAAAACTTGTCAGACTCTCAGCATATATGGTAATCTTTCCGGTATAGCCGAAACAGTCTGGAGCCGCAGCAGTAAAATCGGCTCCGGAAACAATCGTCCCATCTTCAAGGTTAAGATTTCCTGAAGCAGAATCGATTTCTATTTCAGGCCGCTCCGTGCTGGCTTTTGTGATAAACGCATATGTTACGCCATTATACGATTCTATCGACTGGCCGTTCACATCTTCTCCATCTACCGTAATAAGATATTTACGCCCTGCAGTATAACCAGATAAAGTGAAGCTTTGAGTCTCAGAGGTACTGTCAGCGGTCGTCGCTGGAAATGTATAAACAGCCTGCTTTTCACTGCCGGAAAAAAAATCTGTTCCCGTCGTATCATCATCGGCAAGCCGTTGGACATATACTGTTACCGGATTTTCAGTGTCACTAAATTTTACATTTGCATTATCAAGTCCTGCGTTGATAGTAATATTAATCGGATTCCCGTCAAGGTAATAAAAAAAACCCGAGCCGTCATGATTTTCATCTATTGCTGAACCGGATTCGAGAGCAAAATTCGTCACGGTAAACGTCGGATTGTTCTTTGGATTTACAGCAAGACTTGCCGTATTCGAAAGAGTTCCCGTCGTTACGACAGCGGCAGAAAATGCGTCATGCAGTATTTTTTTTACCTGTACAGAACCCGTCGACGGATCCTGCTGAGTCCCGTTAAGTATATTTTTTATAGACTGAACAGAAAGTTGCAGGGAACCGGAATTTTCCGACGTCAAATATTCCGAAACATCCGGCGTAGAAAGAATAAAACTGTCAGTCGTATTGCCGTCCGTATCTGTCACGGCACTATGATGGGCGGTATCCTGGAATTTTTCAGCGGCATCCGATAATGTCAGCGTAAAATAAAAATTATCCTGTCCGGCGGCGGAAGTGCTATTGCTTCCATACAGTGCTACATAATTATCATAAAGAGAAAGAGATTCTCCACCGGAAGGTTTGGGATCCGCATATTTTGCAACAACAAACGGCGTTCCCGCAGTCATCGTTACATCGTCAAAAACAAGACTGGTTACAAACGAGAGATCCGTTTTTTTATAAACATGTACGACCATTTTTGAAATCTTGCTACCGGTTTGCTCAGCGAAATCCCCGGCAAGTTTTACGCTGCGTCCAAACACCTTTGGCGTAAGATCTGTACCATATGAAGCAGGTGTTGTCAGGATGAGAACGGGGGCCGTATTATCTATATTTAAAGTACGCGACGCAACAGTCGCATGTCCGGCACTGTCGCGAGCCGTTGCAGAAAAGGTATAAGTACCATCAGCGAGAGGATAGGTATCAGGTATTCCATCATCATCAGTATCATTCCTTTCGTTCAGCTTCACATACCAGTCTTTGCCGGTTACGATGGCGCCGTGTAATTTCTCAGAAACGGTATCTCCGGCTGTCGTCGTACCGGTATATGAGATGGAAATCTCTTTTATTCCCTGATCATCTGAACAAGATCCGGCAAGATAAAACCAGTCACTCACAGAAGCCTGATCGGACGGAGCAGTTACGGTAACCGCAGGAACCTCCGTATCTACGGCATCGCCAAGGCCTACTTCACAATTTGAAAACAAAAAAAGTAATACGACAACAAAAACACCTGATAAAAACCGTGTCAGCCTTTTTTTCATACAAGATCCCTTCCTTTCGATAAACCATCAGGTTAAAAAACATTTATGCGGATTCCACCGGATATCTGCGGCACTATATTTTGAATATCTACGGTACTAGTTACATCAGTCGGAATAAACCAGAGCTGGAATTCCGTATAAAGAGAAACAGTCCCAAAATAGTGAAGCTGAGGGAATAAAGTTTTTAACGACACCCTCGGAAATTCTGCCTGGGCCAGCAGAGCTGACAAAATTTGTGCTTTTTCGCTGTTTGTCTCGTTAAAACGCGTAAAGTCGGCACCAACCGCCAATGCTCCAGAAAGCCACTCCCAGTCAGGACCTAAAAGCCAGCGGAAAGGGACAGTCCCGACGTTAGCCAGAATTTTCATACCCAGTACAGCATCACCGCCGTACCGCATCGAAGAATTGGTAAATAATTTCCGCTGCTGCTCGGTAAACTGACCTGCCTGAATCTGCAGTTTCACATTATCATCAAAGAAAGTAAGCCCTATGCCGACATTGAAAAGTGTCGCACCCCAGAACTGACTATCCAGATACAATCCCTGTATAAAACTGGGAACTTCGTAGGAATCTTTATCACCCTGCCGCAATGCAAGCGTAACATTTTTCAATCCTACCGTGTCTTCCGCCAACCCTGAAAATTCTATTGATTGATTATAATGACCGCCCTCACCTGGTGAAATCAGCCGGACAGACGGTTTCTGTTTATCTATTTGGACAATTGTTCTCGTTACGGCAGTCTCTCCATTCTTCATGGTAGCTCTGACAAGCAGAAAATGATAACCCTCTGTCATATCGTCGTTTTCAATCCGATAGTTCCAATCATTTTTTTTAGAAATTCCGATAAACGTTTTACCGTTGTCAAAACTGATCTCAATTATTTTGACCGTTTTTTCCTTTGAAATTTGCCTTTGTTCTTTTATACCAGATTTTCCGGGGCCTTCGGAGGATATACTTTTTTCATCGTTCAGCACGTAACCCGCCCGCCCCCGCAAATACGGACGATCTACTGCAAAGTCTCCATACGTAAAATTATCCACGGTAACCCACGGGCCTTGCGGTACATATACGACAGTCTGCTCTGCAGATTTTATTGCAACACCATCTGCAAGTTCAGCCACAACGTTATAGGTATGGCTTCCTGACGACAGTACATCAGGAGTCAGGTTAAATTTGAAATATCCGGAATCGGAAACGGTCGTTGCAGCAGCCGGTACATTATCGATATACAAAGTAAGTTCCGATATGGACTCTTCCGATGTTGCAATTCCGTAAATATTAAAAATTCCTTGTTTATGTTCATTGTTAAGGGGATAGAGGATACTCACTTTTGCCGGGGGAATATCTTTATCCAGTCTTATATTACGGCTGACTCGTGCAACATTACCGGCTGCATCGGAACCGGTCAATTCTACATTATAAAATCCGTTATCAAGCGAATTCAGATCAACAGCGCGCGCTACTATTGCATCAGGTATAAGATCCGTACGTACATTTTCTTTCCCGGCAGCATCAAGGCTGCGAATAGTAATATATAATTTTTTCAGTCCGACATTATCAGTAGTATACCCTGAAAAAAACAATTTTCCCGACGTCACGGAATCATCAAGGGGAAGGTCGAGAGAAAGATCAGGTTTCGTATTATCAATATTGATAAGACTTGAATAAAGTCCCTGTATGCCATAGTTGTCGACTATTTTTATAAATAGAACATGCGCACCGTCTTCAATTGCGCGGGTATCAAAAGCATATGACCATTGCTCAGTACCGGTTGCATCATTATAACTGTTTCCATTGTCAAGAGAAATTTGAACCCTGGCAATACCGTTTTTATCACTTGCCGTTCCGCTTATGACAGTCTGCAGCCTGACCGTATCTTCAATCTTTGGAACAATGACACTTCCTTTCGGTTCTTCAAGGGAAACCCTGAATTTACGTATAACTTCGGGACCACGTACTCCGTGAATATCTTCCGCATAGACAGTAACTGAATGCTCATTATCCGATAACTGCACAAGAGGAATTTTTATATTGAAACTTGTATCCGGTCCGGGCAATGCCGAAAAGTTACCATCATCAATTTTATACCAAATTGTCGAGGGGCCGTCATCATCACTAACAATACCGGAAATAGAAAAATCACGTGTAACGACCTCGTTTTCAGCAGGAAGTTGTATTTCTGCATGAGGCAAATCAGACTGTGTATCAATATGGAACAGCCACGAATTGAGCGTTACCGAATTCCCGCTTGAATCGGTAAATTTAAATGCCATATCCGTTGAAAGCGGCTGGTCTGCGGTACCCACAAGCGTAGAAACGTCAGAATCAGCAGGAAGCTCTTTCTGCAAAACAGGAACCGTTGATTTAGGATCATCCGTCTTGTCCGGCAGCGGCGTAATAAATTCGGTCTTTGCCAATGAACCTGCATCTTTTACAAAGATAAGAACACGTGTTTCTCCATTTACCGTATTTCCGGCGACAGGAAGAATTACCTGTGCCTGTGGCGGCGTAGTATCTTTTTGCAGGGCAGTATGCAGCACAGTTTCCTTTCCTGCACCATCAACTGCTTTTACATCAACCGGTATAAGACCGTCAGCAAAAGACGCAAGAGCAATATCACTGTTCCAGGTAAGACCAGTCCTGTTTCTATCCGCAACCGTCAGACTGCAGGGAATCCAATCTTTACCACAGTCAAGAGAATAAGAAACCGATACAATCCTGTTTGCATCGGATGCGGTTCCCTTGAGTGATACATTATCACGTACCCACTGGGACGATACCGGTTCAGCCATCACGAGTGTTGGAGACTGCGTATCTCTCGTGATGGAAACAGGTGTAGTCTGGTATTCTACTCCCTGAGCATCGGTAACAAGAACAATTACGTTACGGTATATTCCGTCGGCTAAAGCTGTTACAACTATCGTATGTCCGTCTGAAGAAACAGAAAGACCGGCTGTCGGTTTCTGAAGCCGTACAGACAACGGCAGCTCCATATTCGCATATCCGGTTACCACTTGTCCTTTTCCCAGTGTATAAGAACCGGCAACTGTATCGTACTGGAATTTTCCAGACGGCTGCCAGTAAACAGCCCGCCGATCATCTATAAGTGCTGGATCCTTTTTTCTAACGATAGATAGAGTTCCTTTTATTTCTGCAGTCGTTTCTTTTCCGGAATTTACAGACAAAGAGACAGATACAATTCCTGCCGGAAGGTTTTTCAGGGGAATTTGTGCAGTACGATAAACTGATTTTCCCTCTTTCGAAGAAAGAGAAGCTCTTCCCGACTGTTCAAAATCTTCACCGGCAATAGTGTATCTGGCCGCTGTTAACGGAATAGTACGGTCTATCTGAACGGTAAGAAAACTTTCTGATTCCCTTGGGAGTACAATCCTCATTCCGCTTTCATATTGTTTTCCGTCGACGGCTGCAAAATAACCCGAGGCAGGCTTTAATTCTGAACTGAAAATTATCTTCCGTGAATCAAAGCTGAGTCCCTGGTCAGTTGTAATCCGTACAACCACAGGATCGGACATTCCCTCTTCTGAGCTTTGTACAAGCTGAAAAGAGTTCCCGTCAAGTTTAACAGAAGCAAACGGCGTTTCCGGAACAAGTTCTGCTTTTACTGCATTTCCACCTATAAAATATCCGGAAGGAAAAAACTGACTGTTTCCCGAATAAATGTGACCGTCCGGTTCTATCGTACTATCTGTTAAAATGACCGCAGGAGAACTGCCGTAAACCCTTGTCAGGTCAGCAATATTTAAAATAGTAGAATCTTCTGTTACCGCTCCGTACATATCACGTGCTGTACTATGAACTTTTACAAGTCCCCACGGAGCATCCGAAAGGGGAACAGAAACAGGAACAGAATGAACAGGAGTTTTAAATTCCCGTGTATTCTCAATATGCCCTGAATTTCCCCACGTAAGCTGTGTCCGGACAGAAGTTATGCCGCACTCCGATGATACGGATGTCTCATACGAAGAACCTTTTTCAGAATTGACTCTAAAACCATAGACCGCAAGTTCCGTTGTACGTCCCGTTCGTATGACAGCCGGTGAAAAAACAGGAGACGGTCCCGGGGCTGTACAACCAACGGTGACAGGATTCCCGACAACTCCATTTATGTCTACTGCAGCAACGGTTATCGTATGTTTCCCATACGGCAGGGGTTCCGTAACGTCAAGCGGAGCATAAAAAACACCCTGCGTTCTCAATGTCTTGGTTTCGCCGTTATCCAGCCGGTACTGGATGGCTGCTACGCCATCATCATCCGAAGCTGTACCACGGATAAACAAATCTGCCGTCGTCAGCAGTTGATTCTCGGCAGGTTCATTCAAAGTCACAACAGGTTTATCCAGATTCTGATCTAGCCGGATAACTCTTTCCTTTTCAATACGATTTCCTGCTTTATCTACTGCACTAACCGAAAACTTTACAGACCGGCTTTTTAAATTTGTTGTATCAAAAGTACGGCACCAATAGGGATTCCCCGGAATAAGGGTAAAATTGCCAGACTGGTTACCAAACTTCCACGAAAGAAGAGAAATCCCGATGGTATCTTTTGCAGAGCCTGCAATCGTAAATTTTCCGTTCTGGACAGAGTCTTCCCGGGGAGAAACAATATCGATAGACGGAACTGTGTTATCTACAAAAAACAGGAAAGAATACAACCCATAGGTTCCCTGCAAATCTTCCGCTCTGAACCATAAAACACGAGGACCGTCGGAAAATTTTTTCGTATCAACCGGCAGTTCAAAAAGAGAGGATACACAACCTGTTTTTTTATTTACCGTCTTTCTCAGTTTCAGTGCAGAAAATACAGTGCCATCGAAAGAATATGATAAACTTTTTATACCGTTACCGTCATTAACGGAACCTGAGAGATCAACTTTTCCTGAAACCAGTGTCCCCATTTGCATGGTAGCTACGGCAGTAACGGGTTGCTGTCTGTCCAGATTCCATTCCACGCTGGTCGTTTTACCGGCAAGTCCGTTTATATCATAGCCGGTTACTGCTATTGAATGTTTCCCTTCTGAAAGTTCAGTCGTTGAAAGATAATACGACCAAAATTCACGCCCGGCAGCCTGACGTGGATGTTCCGTATCGCCATCAAAAACTATGGAAACGTGATCTATGCCGTCATCATCTATACAAGTACCAAGGATGTTCAGATTTCCCGGTACCCGCATATCAGAAAGAGGGTTAGTAATCACCGTTACCGGGAGATCGGAAACCGGATCAATAAACACATTATACGGTCCGGCGATCTGTCGATTGCCTCCACTATCTTCTACCGTTACCTGTATATTGTATTTTCCCGCTTTTTTATCGGTAATATCAAAGGATTCCTTCCAATTTGCAACAGCTCCGACAGAACGTTCTTCAATATCACGAGCATTTAGAATTCCGACCGACAGAAGCGACAGGAAAATCAGTTCAACTATTTTTTTTATCATCACCCTTTCCACTTTTAGAGATACTACAAGAATTACATATATTAGAGTTTTTGTCAAATTTTTTCTATCCTCCTTATTTAACGAAATATCCGCAAACGTACTTTAGCAGACGTTTTTTTTGGTATACCATAGGAAACAGGAGTATATTATGGAAAGCACTGAATTACAAACAAAAATAGAAAAACTGCAGAATTTTATCGACGAAAGCGATCATATCGTATTTTTCGGAGGAGCCGGTGTTTCAACAGAAAGCGGTATTCCGGATTTCCGTAGTACGGACGGATTGTATAACCAGAAATGGGATTATTCACCGGAACAGATAATCAGCAGAAGTTTTTTTGAAACGAAAACAGCAGAGTTTTACCGATTTTACCGGGAAAAACTTATTATAAAAGGAATAAAACCCAACGCAGCACATTATAAACTTGCTGCACTTGAAAAAGCTGGTAAACTTTCTACTATCATAACGCAAAATATAGACGGGCTGCATCAGGCTGCAGGGAGCAAAAACGTCTTCGAACTCCACGGAAGCACGCTCAGGAACCACTGTGTAACGTGCGGAGCTTTCTATGATATCGATTTTATCGCCGACCGTAAAAATGATTCCGATGGAATTCCCCGCTGCATAAAATGCGGAGGAATCATAAAACCGGATATAGTACTTTACGAAGAAAGTCTCAATGAAACATGCATTGAAGGTGCACTAAAGGCTATCCGGCAGGCAGATATGCTGATTATCGGCGGAACATCTCTTACCGTTTATCCGGCAGCAGGGCTTATCGATTATTATAAGGGACGCAGACTTGTGCTCATAAATAAGACACCAACATACGGAGACGCTTCAGCTGATCTTATTATCAGAGGCGCTATCGGAGAAATTCTTTCTAACATTAAGATAAAATGATGTTATACAGCCGGTCAAGATCCTCCCGGCTGAAATAGTCAACTACAAGCGACCCGTGGGTAAGATCACCTTTTAAAGAAACCTTCGTTCCAAGTGCTTCAATAAATTTCTGTTCTAATGCCGCAAGATCAGGATCACGCGTCGGTTTATTCTTTTTCTTTTTTTCTTTAACCGGTTTTCCGGCGTTATATTCAGCAGCCTGCTGTTCAGTCTCTCGTACAGAAAGCCCGCTCCCGATTATCCTGCCGAATAGTTCACGCCGGTCCGACTGATTTTCCACAGACAATAGCGCTCGTGCATGCCCTGCCGTAATTTCGCCTTTTACCAGAGAAGACTGCATATCCTCGGGGAGCTTCAGCAATCGCAGCGCATTTGCAACCGTCGAACGTTTTTTTCCAACCCGTTTTGCTGCTTCTTCCTGACTAAGCCCTCCAAGTTCCATAATATGATAATAGGCTTTTGCTTCTTCAATCGGGTCAAGATCAGAACGCTGAATATTTTCTATAAGTGCTATTTCCAGTTTCCGCTGATCGTTATACCGACGCAGCTGGACAGGAACTTTTTTCAAACCTGCCATACGAGCTGCTCTCGTACGACGTTCCCCGGCAATAATATAAAAAGTACCGTCCCCGGCATCTTCAACAAGAATAGGCTGTACAATACCATGTTCCCTGACAGATTCTGCCAATTCCTGCAGGGAGTCTTCAGGAAAATGCTGCCGGGGCTGCTGCGGATTAGGCTTTAGAAGATCCGGATCCAGCCAGAGACCGCCATTTTCATCAGTTTCAATTCCGGCCGGAAGTGAAGATGGCACAGCAGAACTGCCAGCAAACTGCTGCCGCAGTTTTTCATTTTCCTGTTCGATTTCACTGCTTTCTGCCATGAGCGCATCAAGACCACGCCCCAGACCGCCTTTTTTAGCCACGGTGCATTACCTCTGCAGCAAGTTTTTCATAACTTTTTGCACCGGTACAGGACGGATCGTATTTACATATCGGCAGCCCATGGGAGGGCGCTTCAGACAAACGGACATTACGGGGAATAATAGTATTGTAAACAACATCCTTAAAATAGGATTTAACCTGCAGCACAACATCCTGCGCCAGTCGGGTTCTTGAATCATACATCGTAAAAAAGATTCCACCAATGATAAGATTAGGATTAATCGTCTTCTGTACTTTCTTTACTGTCTGAAGAAGTAACGTTATACCTTCCAATGCGAAATATTCGCACTGCATTGGAACAAGAACTTCATCAGCCGCAGCGAGCCCGTTCAACGTAAGGATTCCCAGAGAAGGAGGACAGTCAATTAATACATAATCATAGAGGTCTTTAAAAGGAGCAAGTGCTTCTTTCAGAAAATATTCACGTTTATCCTGATCTACCAGTTCAATCGCTGCCCCGGAAAGATCTATCGAAGCACTTATCGCATCCAACCCTTCAACCTTCGTCTGTTTTACACAATTCTGAGGTTTTACGCTGCCAGCCAGCAATTCATACACGGTAGGTTTCTCACGAGAAACCCCGACTCCGCTGGACATATTCCCCTGAGAATCAAAATCAACTAATAAAACTTTTTTACCAGCCAATGCGATATAGGCGCCTATATTTATAGCAGAAGTCGTTTTTCCGACTCCACCTTTCTGGTTTACAAAAACAAAAACCTTTCCCATGATTTTCTACTATAACATTTTTAAATAAATCTGTATACTACTCAGGTTGCCATCATGGCAGCCGCAGACCGTCCTGTTTTCTGTGTTTTCCGGGGGAAAAATGATTTTAGCCGTAACATTATCAAAACCATCCAAAGTTTGTGAACAACTGCTCGGCAGACCATATACACGTGTAAAAATTCGTTATACAAATACGAGCAGCGGACCAGCGTGGTTTGCTGAATTTTTTACTGAAACACAAGCATTTCATAAAAAGTTCTCGGAAAAAGAACTGAATTCATTTCTGAACCGGAATATCGGCAAAAGTTTTTTTAATTGTATTGAGCAAACCGAAACGGAACGTATTATCTTTCTTACAAATAAAAAGGGTAAAACTTCAGAAATTCACAAAAAAATAAAAAATACTCCTTTACAGGCAACTGCCCGCAGAGAACCTGAATTCAGTTATGATAGTTGTCCGCTGCAAAATCAAGAGGATAGCGGAATCGAAAATACACGAATAACGGGACTTAACAGAGTAAAAAATTACATAATCCCGGAAGGACAACCCATTCCGTTTCTTGTTCATCTCGGAATAATGACTGACAAGGGAAAAATCATTGCCGCTAAATATGACAAATTCCGGCAAATAAACCGGTTTCTTGAATATATTGATGATATCCTACCCGACATCATGAAAAATATAAAAAATTCCGCAGCAGCCGAATGTCCGGTCCGCATCGTTGATTTTGGCTGCGGTAAATCATATTTAACGTTCGCGGTACATTATTTTCTTACTGAGTTAAAAAAAATATCGGTCGAAATAACAGGTCTTGATCTGAAAAAAGATGTTATATCCTATTGTACTACACTTGCTTCTCAATTCAACTGCAAAGGGCTGAATTTCTCCGTCGGAGACATTGCCGGATTTGTCTATGATACTGATCCGGATCTCGTAATAACGCTGCACGCCTGCGATACGGCAACCGATTATGCCCTTGCCTATGCAGTAAAACATCATGCAACAGCAATATTGAGTGTTCCCTGCTGCCAACACGAATTGAATCGGCAAATAACTGAAGGAACGAAACCGAAAGACGATTCCCCATTCGCTACCCTTTTGCACTACGGTCTGATTAAGGAACGTTTTTCAGCACTTGCTACCGATGCGCTGCGTGCAGAATATCTTGAGCAGGCAGGATATTCCGTACAAATTCTTGAATTCATAGACAGTACACATACACCGAAAAATCTGCTTATTCGCGCTGTTCTTAAAAAAACGGCTATCGCGACGCACGCAGCAGAGCGGGCTCAGAGCCTTACGGAGTTACTACACGTTTCGCCAACCCTGCGCGGACTGCTGCAAGATTGACATTTCCTGATTCGTCAAAAAGGGGAAAAGTTCCTATATTCAAATCAAAGGCACGACGTCCTATATGTTCAATATAATGGGCGTCTGAAGAGGTCGTAACCGGATACGGAGCAGGAAGTATACCGGCCGCACCGGTTTTCTTTTCAGAAAGACATTGCGGACGCACAAATTCCAGAGCATCCCACGGACCTTTAACAATAACTCCCAGCTGGCTTGTCATGGAAAAAGCTGGACGGTCAACATGGGCAGGAATAATAAGACCACCGCAGCGGTGGACTTCCAGTGCCAGAGCGTCAAGTGAAACAGGAGCCGATATTATCAGATATTTCTCAACCTCACCAAGAATCTCATCTGTTTCAGATACATAAACCTGATCACCGGTTCTTTCAGGAATATTCATGACAGGAGGAAGCAGATCGTACCACTTTTTGCAGAAATCAAGTGCATCTGCAAGAACTGAGAAAAGACATAGTGCATGTATCTCTTCTGTTGTCTGCGCTTCCATACCGTACAGAGCACCTATGCCTGCTTTCCTACATAAAAGAGAGAAGGCTGGACAGTTCAAAGCTGTATTATGATCAGTCAAGGCTGCCAGCCCGATGTTTTTTTTGACAAGAGTTTCTACTATAGCAGCAGGAGACATTAAAAGATCTCCGCAGGGAGAAAGGCAGGAATGCAAATGCAGATCGGCTCTCAGTATCATTTTCTAATCTGCTTCAGTGCAGTGTACAACCTTCCGTCCACCGTAAACTGATCAAGCGGCGTGACAAAAACAGCCACAGATTCTTCAGCTGCAGCAGTGAGCATGTCCGGTGGAATCGGGCGATCATTACATACAATGACGGCCGGAATATCCTTCATACTGGCAACAGCTATTGTATTCTGATGTGCCTGAACCGTTACCAAAACAGCACCATCAGGACAATTTGCAAGAACGTCGCTCAGGAGATCCGAAGAATAGACAGCTGAAAATGATGCATCCTTAAAATTTGATTGAACGCAAGTACCATCAATAAGACCTTCTATATCTTTTACTGTCATTTTTCACCTCTTATTTATTTTAGCAGTGAGGCATGCATCTTTACAATAGACGGACGCAGCCTCATTTCAGAAAGACGGCATACTTCAAGAGGATTGGCAGATGAATTTTCGGGCAGTTCATAGTTAAAAGCTACTGCAGACAAAATTTTTATCGAAAACCCAAAACGCTCCTCTACTTTCTTCATATATTTATAAAAAACATCAACAAGCATTTTGAGTTTTTCCTGAAGAATTCCCGGTGCAATGACTATAAAGCGGGACGGCCCAATACGGCCGATTTGTCCGTAACAATTAAAAACTTTTTTAAGAAGACCTGCGGCTGCCAGAAGAACTTCATTCGCCGTTTCAGTACCTTTCTTGGTACGAAGAAGTTCCATCCCGGTCAATTCAAAGGTCGCAACTGCATAAAAATATTCATTATCGACGCCTGTTCCGGCAGCAATCCGTTTTAAATACTGAATCGATCTATCCCTGTTATAAACGCCTGTCACAAAATCGACACCAGAAACCCAGCTTTCCGCCCAGCGTTTTTCCTCCGACGGTTCCTGCATATAGTAAAAATAACCCCATAACGCAGAAACAATAAAAATAATACCGCCGATGGAAAGCATACTGAATTCAAGAATCGAAGATTCCACCAGGCCATACGTAGTAATCATATTACGTACAAGATCGAACAGGAACAGAATAAACATCGATATAAGTCCGATAGCAGTGAAGGAGTCCTTCAATTCTGACTGCTTTATACGGGTTACGGCAACTTTAAACACATACACAAGTCCTACAGCACAGAATATATGATAGAAAATAAGTGTCTGCGAAACATGAAAAAGATGCAGAAGTTCTCCAAGCACCACTATACCCAGAAAAACGGAGTAAGCTGCCATAAAATATCGCAATACTTTTTTTTCAAAACTGGTATTAGAAATCAACGCAGCAACGACTCCCATCATAAACAGAGGAAACGTATAAAAAGACCCATACTCCATATAGGACCCAAGCGCATGATTTCCGGTATACAGTTCAATGTAACCGCCATTACTCAACCCGCCTATACCTATAGCAAGCGCGGTAAGCGATATGCCGAGCAGCGGAAACAAATGACGACCAAGCGAAAAAGCTGTAAGGCTGATAGTGAGTCCAAGGATTCCTAAAACAGCTAGAAATATCGTACTCACAAACGGAAATATTTTACTTTTCAGATAATTGGTTATACAATATCCCGACTCTTCGAGAAATATTGGTGAAATAGTTGAAAAACCTTTATCCTGGGCAACCTTCAAATTTATAACTATATCACGATCTCCCGACAGCCGGTCAAGGCTGATAATGTCATGGCCGAACCCGAGCTGTTTGTTCTGGGCATATCTGTCTAGTCTGGCCGAAAAAATCATGTGCCCGCCGGAATAAACTTCAACGGCAGAATACACAGTAAATAAAAACATGACCGGATATTCAAACGACGTCTCCGGAAGTATTTTTGTCAGAGAGACGACATCTCCCCGTTTCAATCCTGAAAACATAAATTTATTCAGATTGACATCAGCAAAAGTTCTCTCATGATAAGAAACGATCCATCCTCCAGAAACATTCATACATGTCTCATCGCCTTTATTCATTTTCTGAAATTCATAAACAGACAGCCCTGAAAAAAGAAATACGAAACAGAAAAAAATAACGAAATAAAGTGATATTTTACGACCTTTCGGTGACATAAGCTCCCCTGATGTAATTTTACATTATTTTGTTTAATTTATCAAATTTATCCAAAAAGTTTTCCGATTATTGTAATTCTATCATAAACCAGTACTGTAAAAAAAACAACTTCGAATTTTTAAATCTCTTGACTTGTAGTAACAAATAGTGTATTGTTTATGCGTTACTACATACAGTAACGTGCAAATACAGATTCATAGTATAGGAGATAAAGAAATGAAAAAGATTGTTACAAGTGTCGCCGCAATGATATTTTTTGCTGCCGTCGTATCCGCAGGCGGAACGAAAGACAAAAAAACGGTTCAACCGGCTGGTAAACAGACAGTCAAAATAGGAATTGCCAAAATAGTCCAGCATCCTGCTCTTGATGCTGTTGAACAGGGAATCATCGACGCCGTAAATGATGCAGGATTTAATGCTGTTTACGACAGACAAAATGCAAACGGCGATGTGAATACAGCCGCTCAAATAGCAGCACAGTTTAAAACTGAAAAAGTAGATGTAGCCGTAGGAATTGCTACACCAGTCGCGGTCGCACTTGCCAATACGATAAAAGATATCCCTATTGTTTTCGGAACAGTGACGGATCCTGTTGGAGCAGGGCTCGTTTCAACAGTAGCTCACGGAGAAAATAACATAACGGGAATGAGTGATGCGATTCCCACAGAAGCACACATAAAGCTTTTCAAAGAAATAGCTGGGATACAGACACTTGGGTACATCTACACAAGCAATGAAGCTAATTCTATTTCCGCACTAGCGCTCGTAAAAAAGGGTTGTGAGGAAGCCGGGTTAAAACTCGTCACCCAGTCCATCACAACATCCGCAGAAGTAAAACAGGCTGCTGAATCAATAGTAAACCGCTGTGATGGTATATATCTTTCTACCGACAATACCGTATTCAGTGCACTTCCGTCGCTCGTGCAGGTCTTTGGAAAAGCAAAAAAACCGATTTTCAGTGGTGATGTAACCGGTGCTAAAGAAGGCGGCTGTCTCATGGCCAGTGGATTTAACTATTACAAGGCAGGACGTGCTACAGGAGAGATGGTCGTCAAAATACTGAACGGGTCTAAACCAGCCGATCTTCCAGTACGGTTCATGACAGAGCCTTCCGATTCCGACCTTCTGCTGGACATGGATGCTGCGGCCAACTGCGGCATTACATTCCCGCAGGAATATATAGATAAAGCAACCTTTATTTATAAAGACGGAAAATTAACGGAAAAATAAACAGACTTCCCTGTTTACTGCCGGACGGACACCTGCTGAAAAGAGACCCGTCCGGTAATTTACTTTTCTTTCTGGAATATTCTGACGGTAAGTCTCAGTTTAATGCAATAAGCCCCGGATATGATAAATCTAGCGGCTAGGGGGAGTCGAACCCCTCTGTCAACCTTGGGAAGGTCGCATAATACCGATATATGATAGCCGCAAACTGTGTATATCATACTATATTTTGTACAGGATGGCAATATTATAACGATACCGGCAATCCAAAATATCAGTCATGACAGGTATTCCGAAGACAGATGGCGTTTTATGTAAAACCATAGCGTATTCCCCTTTTTTCTGTTACACTAGCGGTATGAGAACAATATCGGATTATACCGTAATCTATTCGGACAGTGATATAGTCGTACTCAATAAAAAATCAGGTTTGCTTATAGCTGCCGATCGGTATGACACAACTGCCCCCCGGCTTGATCTTCTTGCTGAAAAAGAATTTGGGAAACTCTATGCTGTACATCGTATAGATAAAGATACATCAGGCATCATCATTTATGCGAGAACGTCAGAAGCTCACAGAAATCTTTCACAACAATTTGAACAACGCACGATAGAAAAAATCTATCATTGTCTTGTCTATGGGCGTCCACTCTGGGATAAACTGCATGTAGATATGTCGCTGCTTCCGGACGGCGACGTACGTCATCGAACAATAGCCGCCAAACACGGCGGGAAAAAATCAGTGACTGATCTGAGACTTCTCGGTACCTGCGGACCATATTCGTGGATCGAGGCACGACCAAGGACCGGAAGAACTCATCAAATCCGTGTGCACCTTGCTGAAAACGGATTAAGTATTGTTTGCGATCCGCTTTACAGCGGAAATCTGAAACCGATACGTCTGAGCGAGATAAAACGTAACTGGCATGGAGATCCGTTTGATGAAAAGCCACTGCTTGACCGGCTGGCACTGCATGCATGGCAGATTACGGTGAATCACCCTGTTACACAGGAGAAAATGACCTTTACGGCACCGTATGCAAAAGATATGGATATAACCAGAAAACAGCTTTCAAAAATATTCGGAACTGATCCACTGAACACAGGAACTACTCAGAATGGTAACTGACAAACTTCGTGTATCTGTCAGAACCATAAAAGCCGTAGAAGGACAAACGGTCCGGGAGGATATATGAAAAGAATCATTACAATCAGCCGTGAATTTGGCAGCGGAGGTCGAACGATAGGCCGGCTGACCGCACAAGAGCTCGGGTATGACTTTTACGATAACGAACTTATTGATTTATCGGCAAAGGAAAGTGGATTATCACCGGAATTTATCGAACGCACCGAACAGAATATTTCAAGCGGATGGCTTTACAATATGATGCTCGGTTCAAGTTATGCAACGGGAACTACCGGGGCTCCTATAGGTTCCGGTAATCCGATTCTGCCGCTGGCAGATCAGGTATTTAATGCCCAGCGAAAAACTATTCTGCAGATAGCAAAAAAAGGACCTTGCGTCATAGTCGGGCGATGTGCTGATTATATCTTGAAATCTGACGAAGATATAGCAACATCAGACATACTCAATGTCTTCATATTCGCAGATATGTCTGCAAAAATGGAACGTGCGGTAAAAAAATACGGGATTCCGGCAGATGATGCAAAAAAAACAATAAACCGCATCAATAAACGCCGGGCGAATCATTACAACACGTTCACGGAAGATACATGGGGAAACCGATCAAATTATGATGTGATGCTGAACAGTACGCTACTCGGCGTAGAAAAAACTGCTGAACTGCTGGTCGAAATAGTCAAAAAAACTTAAAGCAGTTTTATTCTAACGGAAACGATTCTTCTGAGCAGCTGATCCTCAACAATGAAAAGTGCCTTCTGGTATTTTAGTGCCTGCCCGATAGACGGCAGAGAATCGAACCGTTCAAGAAGCCAGCCGCCAAGGGTCGTATAATAGTCTGATTCAAGATTCATATCCAGTATTTCATTTACATCACGTAGTTTCATATCGCCAGGAACTATAAATTCTCCGCCGGGAAGAATCTTGACCCGCTGTTCCGGTGGTATTTCGGATAACGAATCTTCATCTGTCATTCGTCCGAATACAGCACGCATCAGGTCATCAACCGTAACAATCCCGGCAGTACTACCGTGTTCATTAAGAGCAACGGCAAAATCCGCTTTTTCTTTTCGAAATTTCAAGAGCAGTTCGAGAACAGAAAGTGTTTCGGGTACAAACAGAACCGGCTGCATACAGGAACGGGCGAAACCATCCCCGCAGGCAAGATCCTGATTTCTAAATAAAACAGACTTGTAATGTATAACGCCGATTATCGTATCGGAATCGGAACCGTAAACCGGCAGCCGGGAAAAACCACTGGTACTAAAAGCAGTAACGACTTCTTTCCTATCCGCCTTTTCAGGTACGGACTTTATAAGGGAACGATG
>JALCCK010000055.1 GCA_022640795.1 Treponema sp. | reverse complement strand
GAAATGATTCAAGTCAATGCAATGGGCGATGCATGCCCGATTCCGGTCGTCAAAACCAAAAATGCTATCCGTGATCTGAAAGGTGCCGGCGTTGTAGAAACACTGGTCGATAACGAAATTGCCGTACGGAACCTGACCAAACTGGCAAAACACAACGGCTACGACGTAAAATCGGAAAAACTGGAAGATAACAAATTCAAAGTCACCATGACGGTAGGAGAAGGGGCCGCCATGCCGGAAAAACAGCAGAAAGAAACCTGTCTGGTAAAACCGGATGCGGCACAGAAAAACACGGTCGTTGTCATATCGTCAGATAAAATGGGAAACGGCAACGATGAACTTGGCAAGCTGCTGCTCAAGGGTTTTATCTATGCGCTCGGACAGCAGGACATTCTGCCGAAAACAATTCTTTTTTATAACGGCGGTGCCACGGTAACCTGTGAAGAATCTCCTTCCCTGGACGATCTGAAATCACTGCAGGCCCAGGGAGTTGAGATTCTTACCTGCGGTACCTGCCTCAACTTCTACGGACTGACGGACAAACTGAAAGTCGGGGATGTGTCGAATATGTATGATATTACGGAAAAACTGACACAGGCCGATCTGATTGTAAAACCGTAACAAGAGCTATAAAATAAAAGAGCCATTCTGTTTACTACAGAATGGCTCTTTCACGAAAAAAGTTTTATCGTTTCAACTTATGATTCTGTTATCAGAGTTTAACTGAAACACCGGCAGTGGCATAAGTAAATCCCGCACCAAGTTCAGCAAACGCTCCAATATTTTTCGTAAAGAAATAGCGTGCTCCGATATATCCCCCCAGCGCCACAGTTCCTGCCCCGGCAGAACCGCTGTAACCTGAATAAGACCCGGTAGCAACCGTTGACGCGGATACAATGTAATACCCAAGCATGACTCCAGTATAAGCATCAAGGTTCTTGATACCGAAATCGGGATGATATGCAAATCTTGCTCCGGCTGCAATTATAGAATATTTATATCCGTATGATCCAAAAGAATCAGAAGAAACATCTTTAGTGGACGTATACCCCAGAAGACCACCGACAGAGAATGGGAGACCGCCGATCGGTAAAGCATAATCGACCGTTACCGAAATAGGAGGAACCACCGTAGTTCCATAAAGCGCACTGCCTAATCCAATCCCGGCATCTATTGCGATACTACCTTTTTTGAAAGAATCCGGGTACGATTTAAAATCGACTGCGGATAGTGAAGCGGCACTCCCTGCAATAAGCATAAGTGAAACAGCAAAAATTCTGATCTTTTTCATTTACTTCTCCTCTAATATATACATTACTGTAAACAGTAATAAATATTATACATATATAAATAAACTGTCAATCTCCTATAAAAAATTGTTAACACAGAAACATTTCAGAGTTTTAGTGTTATAGTCTCAGATGGGAAAAAGATAAATCGATGAAAAAAAACATAAGAATAGTACTTTTTATTGTTCTCTGTACCTCAACGCTGCCACGTTCATATGCAGAAGGTAAAAGCAGCGCTGCCTTCCATATCTGGGTTGAACCGCTCTGCGGGGTACGATGGGGATCGCTCGGTGAATATGTTTATGCCCCGGACTATACCGGTTCATACGTCAAACTCAGTTATCTGCAGTGGGAAGAAAAACCGGTCTGGTACTATGGCGGGAAAATCGGTGCCTCTTTGAAAAATATTACCCTGACCGGCTATGCGACCGGAACTGTTCCGGCAGCATGCGGCAGCATGAAAGATTCAGACTGGCAAAACTATTATTACGGAGATACTTCGACCAAAACAAATTATTCCATAAGCGATAACGAGCTTGTTTCCGGTATACAGGCAGGCGGAGTACTTTCCTATAGTTTCCACCCCTCAATGAACCTGTCCGTTTCCCCGGTGGTTTCTTTTGACTTTGACTATACCAGCATGAGTGCCGCTAACGGAACCGGCTGGTATGGCAATGAACAGGGATCCGGCTATGCAGCATGGGACAGTACCAATAGAACCATCTATGACTTTACCGGAGAAACAGTCTGTTCTTACAGGCGGTATACCTATACCGGGTGGCTCGGCTGTAAAGCCTCATATACCTTCAGCAACCGCTGGCAGTTCGGTCTTTCAGGCTCTGTTTCGCCATATATGTATATGTATTCTTTTGATCATCATTTTCTGAATACAGAAACAGGAGACGGTACCTACTATATGGATATCATGTCCGGCTGGTTTTCAGGAATAAAAGGAGAAATACATACTCAGTTCACGGTGACTCCCTGGTGTTTTTTTCTGTTTTCAGTTTCAGGGACCGCCTGCGGTCCCATATACGGAAAAGATTATTATTCATACACGAATGACGGCTCGTGGACACTGGTTCAGGACTGTAAAGCTGCCGCCGACGCAGTCTACTGTCAGGCGGCGGCAAGTATAAAAATGGTCTGGTAGTACAGCGAAATCGACATATAATTCATAGTAATAAATTTTTTCTGTAAGAATATAGCATGAACTATAAAAACAAGCTCAACTTTACTCCTCAATTTTAAATTTACCGGCGGTAGTCTTCTGTCTGATAACTTTTATGCCGATAATCACCAGCAGCAGAAGAGCCGATAAAAGTGCCGTAAACCCGCCCGGTGCCACGTTAAACAGATAGGAAAGAAAAAGACCGCTGACAATATCGATAAGGCTGAAGGTAATCGACCACAGGATCGTCCCTTTAAAACTCTTTGCGACCTGCATGGATGTAGCAACCGGGAGCGCAATCAGAGATCCGATAACCATCATTCCGACAATTCTAATCGAAACGGAAATAGCGGCGGCAACCAAAATCGAAAAAGCATAATTGATTGTCCTGACTTTTACCTTTGCCAAACGGGCGGCATCTTCATCGAAGACCGTATAAATAAGCTGGTCGTATAAAAAAATTAACGTAACAGCGGCAGCGATACTCAGTCCGAGAACGATCCAGACATCGGTACGCGTAACAGTAAGAACAGAGCCGAAAAGGAACGAATTGGCATTAGCGTGCAGTTTTCCCGAACTGATAATAGTAATCGCCACCCCTACCCCGATTGCAAGAATTATACTGAGAATAATTTCAGAATATTTTTTAAAAAATCCCCGCAGGAATTCTATCAAGGATCCGGCAAAAGCAGTAAAAATAAAAGCTCCAAGAATAGGATTAATATCAAGCAGCAGCCCGCCGGCAACACCGGCCAGTGACGCATGCGCAAGCGTGTCACCGATCATGGAATAGCGCCGCAGGACAAGGAAAACCCCTATCATCGGTGACAGAATACCGATCAGAATTGAAACGATAAGCGCATTTTGAAAAAATTTATAGGTTAAAATCATTGCAGTACTCCACCATTTGCAAAAAGCAGTTCCCTGCGGTACGCAGCCGGATCACACGTATGCCCGGTACCATCCGACATATGATAAATCGCAGTTGAATTCTGTATAGCCGCTTCCAGATTGTGTTCTACCGAAAGAATCGTTACGGATTTCCCGGTATTGAGCCTTTTAAGATATGAATAAATTTCTTTCCGGCTGTCCAGATCAACCCCTGCCGACGGTTCATCAAGAATAAGCAAAGTAGGATTACCAAGAATCCCCCGGGCTATAAAAACCTTCTGACGCTGCCCCCCGGACAGGTCACTGATCAATCTGTCCGACAGTGCCTGCATTCCAACCGCTTCAAGTGCCTGTTGTGTTCTTCTTTTGTCTTTTATTTTCAAAAGTCTCCGGTATGAATCCAGCATTTCGCCTACAGTGATCGGGAAACGGGAATCTGCCAGATCATTTGCCTGCGGAACAAAGGCGACCCGTTCATCACTCACCGCTATTTTTCCACTCACCGGAAGCAACAATCCGAGCAGGAGCTTTACCAACGTACTTTTCCCCGCTCCGTTACTGCCCAAAATTGAAATATAATCGCCGTCGCAGGCGGTGAAATAAAGATTTTTCAGAATATACGGAGCCTTCCCGGTATATGAAAAATAAAGCCCTTCAGCACAGATCATCAAAACTCCTTGTTTTCTCTCTTGACTTTTTCAGAAGAACACAATATTTTAGCACAAAATGCAAATGATTTGCAATATCATTTCAAGGAGTTCAAAAATGAAAAAAAACTTTCTATCACTAAGTTCTTTTTTCTGTATGCTGGCTTTACTCTCCGCTACGGCGTATGCCGGTGGTCAGAAAGATAAAAGCGGAAAACTTTCTGTTGTTACCAGTTTTGATGCCATGACAGAATTAACAAAGGCTGTTGGCGGCGATAAAGTTACCATAACAACGCTCACCCCTGCAGGTGTTGAGCCTCATGAGTTCGAACCGAAAGCCCAGGATATGAAAACTATCAGCAAAGCTTCAGTTTTCGTCTATAACGGATTCGGCATGGAATCGTGGGCCGACAAGGCAATTGCGGCAGCTGCTAATCCCAAGCTCATTGCGGTCAAGGCATCCGAAGGGGCTCAGCCTATTACCAATACCGATCCCGGCGAAATCAAAGAGCACGGCCAGTTCGATCCGCATCTCTGGTTAAGCCTTTCCGGTGCTGTACGGGAAGTTCAGAATATCGCTTCCGCGCTGTCAAAAGCCGACCCTGCCAACGCTGGGTATTATGAGAAAAACGCAAATGCCTATACAAAAACCCTTGACGCCCTTCGGACCGAATATACCGGCAAATTTGCCGCATCAAAAAGGAAAAGCTTCGTTACCGGACATGCCGCGTTTGCCTACTTCTGCCGTGATTTCGGGCTTGAACAGAACAGCGTCGAAGACGTCTTTGCAGAAGGTGAACCCAGTGCAAAACAGCTTGCCGGATTAGTAGACTACTGCAGGGAAAAAGACGTAAAGACAATCTTCGTAGAAGACATGGTGAGCCCGGAAGTCTCTAAAACGCTTGCTGATGAAATAGGTGCTACGGTTAAAACCATCGCCACTATTGAAGGTCCCGAAGACGGAAAGACATACCTCGAACGTCAGAAAGAAAATCTTGAAAAAATATATACTGCACTTAACCAGTAAGAGAGAGTTAAAAGCAGCATGTGCAGAAGAACCTGTTCAACCGGTAATTCTGTACTAGGTATAGAGCCCGGGGAGGAGCCGGGACAACAGTCCTTTCCGGCCCCTCCTCTTTTTTTATCAGCAGAGGTTTATTGCCAGTGTTTTCAGGCCGGACACACAAAACTGCTGCTGCCGTTAACTTTTTGCAGTCCGATTCTCTAGCAGCCCGCTGTTCCGTCTGCTTCAAGGTATTCAAGAATACTATTTACAAGATCCGTATTATCCGTAAGTGCCACAAGCTGTGACGGCAATGTCGCAGCCGCAACATCACTGCATACAAGACTGTAGACGGCGCTTTTAAGGTCAAAATCTATTTCAGCTCTGTCCAGCAGCGTATAAATTTCCTCAGGAACATTGTTTTTATACAGCTCAGGCCGTTTATTCCATGTTATTTTTATGCCGGTACCTGACTGAACCCCGTTCACAATGATTGTCTGAACACCCCGTTCATACGTACTCTGGGCCGGAACGGTTCTGCCGCCGGAAGTAACTTGTACGACGGTGTTTTGGATCCCGGTTATTTGTAGTATGTAATTACGTTTTTCAGGAATAAAACCGGCAGTACCTTCTGCACCTGAAACGGTAAGCACTGCGTTTTTCCAGTCGAAGGTAATGGCTGTTGTAACACAACTGCCATTCAGATAGTCTTCCGTACTATTGTCGTCTTCATACAGGGTGAATTTTCCATCCGCTCCGGCATATATCATGAACCGGAGCGTATCAGGATTATTCTGTACAGCCTCTGGCTCTATAGTATCGGTGAGCGGAATAATGCCGCCTGCCTTTATCAGAACAGGAATGCTTTCCATGCTGCGGTACATACGTATGAAACGGCCGCCTGTGTACCGGGTATGTTTAAAAAAGTCGTAATACATACCGCATGGAAGCCATACTTTTACATTTCCAAGATTAAGCCGTTCAATCTGCGGAGAAGTAACGGGAGCGACAATCATCTGAGTTCCAAACAGATATTCGTTCTTTACCTGATACGCACCCGTTTCTTCCGGATAACTGTAATACACAGGCTGAACGAGCGGTTCGTCATCGTTATATGCCCGGTAATTCATGGTATACAGATACGGTATCATACGGTGCCGGAGCTGAAGGAACCGTGTCATTATTTCATTAATATCTTTCCGGTAGTGCCACGGCTCTTTTCCGCTGAATTCGCAGTTTGAACTATGCAGACGATTTATGGGTGAAAACACACCGAACTGAAGCCAGCGGCATGCCATATCGTCGTCTTTTTTTCCATGCATATGGCCACCGATATCATGGCTCCACCATCCGTATCCGATATTCGATGCTGCTGCAGTAAAATACGGCTGAAAGTCCAGAGACTCCCACGTGATGTACGTATCGCCGGAAAAACCCACCGGATAGCGGTGACTTCCGGGCCCTGCATATCGTGAAAAGATAAGCGGACGGATTCTTTTTGACTGCATGTTACGAAACGTATAGTGATTAAGCATCCATAACGGGTCAAGCCCCGGTATTTTAGTATTGTTTCCCTGCTGCCAGTCAATCCACCAAAAATCAACACCCTGATTCTCAAGCGGATCAAGTATGTATTTCTGACGGACCCGGATAAATTTTAAATCAGCCATATCGAACTGAACCGGTTTTTTGCTTTCAGGATTTATTCCCATAGCAGCCGCAGCAGCTGCATAGTTTTCTTCAAAGGCACGAATACCGTCCGCAGGATGATCGTTCAGGGTAACTTTCATACCGCGGTTATGAAGTTCCGCAAGGAATTTTTCCGGGTCGGGAAAAAGCTTACGATTCCATGTATATCCTGTCCAGCCGCTGCCATATGCCGGATCTATATCGTTATCGGTAAGATGCCAGTCCATATCCAGCACAGCCACTGAAAAGGGAATATGCTGTTTGGTAAACCGGTCCATCAGTTCAAGATATGACTGCTGGGAATATCGGTAATAACGGCTCCACCAGTTACCAAGTGCATAACGGGGAAGCATGGGAGTTTTTCCACACAGAAAATAAAAAGCCTTTAAAGCTTTCCTGTAATCATGGCCGTATGCAAAAAAATATAAATCCAGCGTACCTTCCGTACGCGGTAGTACAAATCCATCGTCCGTAAGCGTCATCGTAGTACTGTCGTCAAGCAGGGAAAAACCGAAGCGTGACAAAATACCATGCCCGAGCGGGCTTGCTCCGTTTACCTCATCAAGTGTTCTGCAGGTTCCTCCCAAATCGTCTATTTTCATACCAAACCGGTATTCCTGACGGTAATTTGAAAAATTGCCTTTTACTTTTATAAAAAGTCCGGATGAAGAGAAAGGTTTTTTATCATATTCAAGATGAAACCGTGCTGTATCTATTTCAAGCCATTCCTCATGATCATGGTATTCGAAACCGGGTACCGGAAAATTTCTATTTACGACAGTCTGCGTAGGTCTGTCTTCAAATATGCCCTTCCCGTCATATTCAAGGCGAACAAGTCCGTCGTCCAGAACAGTAATCCGATAGCAGTCACCTTTTATGCAATTAGCTTTGTTTTCCGCACTCATAGTTCTTAATCCTTTTACAGCTGAATATACAGACGAAGGCACGACGCCTTTCATCAGTTCTGTTGAAAATATAATTATAGTATATAGTTTAACGTTAAATGTCAATCAAGAAACACAGTTTTATCGTTTTATAATTACCGTGTGATTTTATTGCACTTACTGCACCGTTGTAGTATCATGAATTTTAAGATCGGCGTAGCTTTATGAGCTAGCTCAGCAGACAGCAGTATAACGATAAATCAGGTACGAAAATGACAATCAAGGATATAGCCCGCCAGGCCCATGTAAGCATGATGACGGTTTCAAATGTTATCAACGGAAAAGAAGGAAGAGTTTCGAAGGAAACAGCGGAACTCGTCAGGAAAATTATCGCCGAAAACAATTACGTTCCAAATTACTCTGCCAGAAGCCTGAGCAGCAACAGTTCACACATTATTTCCATAATTGTACCATATCCCCTCCGCCCCGGCGACGAAACGATAATTTCAGACCCGTATGTTTCAACCATGCTGGGCGAAATAGAAATGAATCTGCGTGAAAACGGCTACTTTGCCATGATCCGCTCATCAAACACAATGCAGGAAATCATTTCAATGCAGAAGACATGGAATGCAGACGGTGTAATCTTTATACTTCCCAACTATGATGATTTTATAGAGGACCTGAAAACGGCGATCAATCTTCCCATGGTATTTATAGACAGCTCTTCTTCAAGCAGCGGTATATTAAAAGTGAATGTAGAAGATGAAAAAGGTACCTATCTTGCAACAAAATATCTGATTAACATGGGACACCGGAAAATTGCCATAACCGTTTGTCCTGAAGGAAATAAACTTTTGACGAAACGCTACAATGGATACCGCAGGGCGCTTTCAGAATGTGATCTTCCGTTTGATCCGTCACTCGTCCTGCCGTTTTCTCCCGATTACCGAAGCGGCATAAACGCGGGCAGGCATATTGCAGAAGACCAGAAAACAACAGGCATTACGGCCGTCGTAACAACATCGGATATTTCGGCAATCGGTGTAATGGAGGGCGCACGGCTTGGCGGGCTCAGGATTCCTGCGGACCTTTCCGTAATAGGTTTCGATAATCTGAGAACGGGATCGTACGTAACTCCCAAGCTTACGACCATAGACCAGCATATGAAAAAAAAGGCAGATGCTGCAGTAAAACTGCTTCTGGACAGTATAAAAGGGATAACCGGCCCTGAAGGAAATTCAGCCTGTTTTGATGTTGAACTGATAGAGAGACAGTCGGTACTTTGCCTCCAGTAAGCAGAAAAATTACCCTGTCGTTTTCCTGTACGTATCCGGATAAATTTATTTCACTGAATATGTATAGTACCGGTTGTCTTTTTATCTACTGCAATCTTTCCATCTGTGGCATTCTTACAACGTTTTCCAAGAATTAAAAGATTTGAGATGCGTACATCCGACACGGTATGAGCTTCATCAAATCCCTGTATACGGGAAGGAGCCGCACGACCGGAAAGGATGCTGAGTCCATCTACGGTAACGTTTTGTATCGTTCCCCTCTTTTTCGTAGACGACCAGCTGCTGTTCCTGACAATTGAAAAATCTATCAAATAGGGCATTATTTTTCCGTCTCCACTTCCCGTCTGGCAGTCTTCTACTGTAATGTTTCTATACGTTATATCACGTACAGCGGCATCATCGGCATTGTGGATTGAAAGTACGGGTTTGTGAAAACTGTGTAATACCGTTATATCGCAAAATCTGATTTTACGTATAGAAGAGTTTTTTTCTTTTCCCTTGTTTGTTTCATATCCAATTTCCATAGACTGAGCAAAGTCTGTCCACAGCTGGATATGCGAAAAACTGATATCATAACTGTTCCGGTAATAGTTCTTTACAACAAGCGAATCGTCCCAGCTTCTTACAAAACAATTTTTCACTTCAACATTTCTGCAGGACTGAAGTGTAATACCATCGCCGTTTGGCCTGCACGAAATTATTTTAATCCCGTCTATTACCATGTTATCGTCTTCATATCCCTGGCACACCCAGGCATTAGCATTAAGTACGAGAACTCCGTTTATAGTTACATTACGGCACACATTGAATTCAAGCGGCACATACGGGGTCTGCCCCTTCCATCCGCTATAGAGAGAACCGTCGATAATACCTCTACCGGAAATTTTTACATTCTGTACTCCCTCCGCTTTTACCGTTCCGTGCAGCACTGCACCACCGGCTACGTACAAGGACTGTCCGCTTTTCAGATGAATGGTGCCTTTATTCCATTCGCCGGGTCCAATATAGATTATGTTTTCATTATTTTCAGGCGGTATCTCTTTTTCAATCGGGTTCGCAAAGATATGCAGAGCACGTTCCGGAGTGTTGTTGAATTCCACGGTATACGTATCAGGCTTTTTTATTACAAAGGTAACGTGATGATGATCCGCCTCTATTTCAGGTCGTATCTTATACGCCAGCGGTCGCACGGTAACATGCTGAATGCTCCGTTCCGATACCGTTATCCGGATTTTAACCGTACCTGCAAAATCAAAACAGGCAACGGGCGTACGCGAAAGTTTCGGGAGATACGTACTGCTCCATGACCGTGAATGATTCACATTCGTGTCATATACATAACAGTCTTTATTGTTAACGGTAAGCCGGGTATCAGTACAATGCATAAGTGCAATGTTCCGTTCTGATTCGTCAGCAGGATATCTGTCGTTTTTACCGGCATCCCTTAGAGATGCCGGTCCCGGGTATAAAATGACCTTGCTGTTTTTTACACCGTTTGAAAACCGGAGGATAAAAATCATAAAAACTGCTGTAAAAAGTACCGTACCTGCAATGATATTTCTTTTTAATCCGCCGGTCATGTTTTTCTGCTGAAATCATATATCCGGAAACCGGAACCGGAATATATCCGGTTCCGGTTTCTTCTTTTATTTTTTATTTGCCGTGTACGCATTGTATGCATCATTCTGAATTTTTATAAAGTTGTCATATCCCATCTGTTTTAATGTCGCAAGATATGAATCCCACTCTTTATCTATACCACCGTCGGTTACCCATTTAGCCTGATTTGTTGAAACATATGCACTTATATCCGCATACAGTGTTGCAATTGTATTCAACTGGTCCGGTGTATAACTTACATTCGGATATGCTTTCGCAGCAAACTGTTTCATACTCTTGTCAAGGAGCAGCTTTGAAGCATCCCCGTTCTCAGCAGCATAGAATACTTTATCGTTAAAGTTATCACCGACATATTTGGGACCGAAATCACGTAACGAATTTACCCAGGCATACGTATCGGCTGATTTTCCGTCTTTCGGAGCAAGTACCGTATAGGTTCCCTTCTTCTCATCCTTTTCTACGCCTGTACCAAAGGAACCATAGAAATTCTGGATTGAAGCATCTTCCGTATAGAATTTATCGATCCATGCAAGAAGTTTTCCCGGATTCTTGCACGCGGAAGTAACAACGAATTCATAGCGCGAATAATTCCAGTGTTCAGGATCGGAAGAAATATATTTCTTTCCGTCAGGACCTGCAAGCGGCGGAAGGGCTGCATACTGTGAAGCATTTTTACCGAATGTTGAATCTGCTGTCCATCCCGGTGCGCAGCCTATTACCGGTGTCTGATTCATCAGTTTTGCGTCACGCATTGAATCGTCTTCGGTAAACAATTCCTTATCGATAAGGCCCTCTGAATAACACTTGTTCATCCATGCGATTCCCTTTCTGTATGCATCAGAAACAGGAAGATAGACAGGTTCCCCATTTTTTATTGTCATCAAATATGTTCCGTCAGCACCAAGTGTTGTCCCAAACGGCAGACAGAAAAACATGACGGAATCGGCATATCCCCGCCCGAACGGTATTTCATCGCCGGGATCGCCGTTTTTATTGGCATCTTTTTCCTTAAATGCTTTCAGAACATTTTCGAATTCTTCATATGTTTCAGGCATTGAAAGTCCGAGATTATCAAGCCAGGTCTTGTTGATAAACATCTGATTTGCAGTAACCGGCCGGCACGGTTTTTTAGAAGGAAGTCCGTAGATGTGACCATCTGATGAGGTAGCCAGCGCTTTCATGGTACTGTCACTTTCAATTATTTTCCTGAAGTTCGGCATATACTGATCAATATATTTTTCAAGGGGAATAAACGTGCCCCTGTTTGCAAGGATATCAGCCTCTGAAAAGCAGATTGATCCCATAAAAGCATCGGGCAGATCACCGCCGGCAAGCAGAACCGCTTTTTTGTCGCCCCAGTCGGAATACAGAATTGTTTTCCAGTTAATGGTTATCCCTGTTTCAGAGGCCGCTTTATCGGGGAACCCTTCATGATAGGCTTCACCCCAATCTGCCCACCGTACCGTTGCAACACTGAAAGAATTTTCATCCGGTCCGCCGGACGCTACAGCACTGTTTTTATTTTTACCAGTACAACCGCTGACCAGGAACATTCCCGCAGCAATGGCTGCAGAAACTGACATTAAAATTTTATTATTGCGCATATTTCCTCCTATTTGATCCGCAATTATTCTTTTATTGCTCCAATCATCACTCCATGATTAAAATACTTTTGCAGGAACGGGTATAAACACATAATAGGCAGCGTTGAAATTACTATAGCCGCATACTTCATCATGTCTGACAGGCGCCGCAGTTCCTGAGCCATCGTACCGGTAGCCGCTCCCAGCAGCGACTGGTTCGTAATGAGAATTCTTCTTAACAGCAGCTGAAGCGGCTGCAGATTTTCATTATCAAGATATATAAGTGCATTAAACCAGGAATTCCACAACCCGACAGCGGTCCACAGTCCTATAACGGCAAGTACAGACTTTGAAAGCGGAAGCGCAATCTGAAAAAAATACCGGATCGATCCGCATCCGTCTATCTGAGCCGCTTCCCACAGGGAATCAGGAAGCGACGAACGGAAAAAGGTTCTTGCCACAATAATGTTGTATGTCGATACAGAAAACGGAAGTACCATAACCCAGAAAGAGTTCAGAAGACCAAACGCTTTTACAACAAAATAGGTCGGAATAAGTCCGCCGCTCAGAAACATGGGTACAACATAGAAGATATTAATCCATTTTCTACCTGCCATATCCCTGCGGGACATCGCATATCCTGCAGGAATATTGACGGCAAGCGCTATAAAGGTTCCGACAAGCGTATAGAGCACGGTATTCCCGTAACTAATCCATATTTGTCGCTGTTTAAACAGTTCGTGATAACCGGAAAGATCCCATTTTTTTGGCCATATCCAGATCTCACCGTTTGCTACATCAGAGGGATTACTGAAAGATGCGATCAGTACAAACCAGAGCGGATAGATTATCAGCGCCATCATGATTATCGCTATTACGTGAAAAATAAAATTTACCGCTGCGTCTTCGGAAGTATATCTTTGTTTTTTCATGTCATTCTCCTAAAACAGGCTCGTTTCCGTTGTTTTTTTTGAAATAAAATTTATGATCAGCAGGACAACGACATTTACGACGGTGTTAAACAACCCTATAGCAGTTGAAAGACTGTACTGACATCCCTGCAGACCGATTTTATATACATACGTCGATATAATTTCACTGGACAGAATGTTCTGTATATTCTGCAGCAGATATACTTTTTCAAAACCTATTCCCAGAATGCTGCCAGCACGCAGAATCAGCAGAATCATTGCAGTCGGTAAAATAAGCGGAATATCGATATGCCTGATTTTCTGTAATGTACTTGCTCCGTCTATCGTTGCAGCATCGTAATAGGTGGGATCTATACCGGAAAGTGCGGCAAGATAGATGATACTGTCCCATCCAAGATGCTGCCATATATCGCTCCACACATAAATATGCTTGAAAGCCGGCGCACTTGCCATGATATTGGGAAATTCCAGACCGGACAGTTTAAACAGATTGGCAATCAGCCCCCTGCTGGGAGACAGGAACAGCAGAATAAGACCGCACATAACCATAGTTGAAATAAAATGCGGTAAATAGGTTATAACCTGAAAAGTCTTTTTAAACATTCCCGTACGTATCTGATTACACATAAGGGCCAGCAGAATGGCCAGCGGGAATCCTATTAAAATACCGTAGATGCTTAAGATAAGCGTATTCCGTATTGTAACCGTAAACTGATATGAATGAAAAAACTGGATAAAATGCGTAACTCCGGCCCACGGACTGTGCAGTATCCCTAATGCCGGAGAGTAATTCTTGAATGCAATGATGATCCCGCCCAGGGGGAGATATGCAAAGCAGAACAGAAGAACCGCGGACGGAAGCAGCAGAATATACAGCGGAATACTCTTTTTTATGGCCGCTGCTGTTTTAAATTTAGTATCGGACGAAACCGTTTTCATCAAATCCTCCCGATCAAAATAACAGGACAGTTATTTTAATGGTTTAGCGTTAAACCTATTATACCGCTAATTTCTTACTTGTCAATCTTTTTTTAACCAGACAGGTAATCGTAAAAGAAATTTTTTTCAGGGGATTCAGATTTTATAAACAGGATTTTACCGGAAAACCGTCCGTAGCCGGAGTACCTTCCGAACCACAGACGGCAAAACAACATCAGATAAGCTTGAACACCTTAACGGCTATAACCAGAAGAACGATACCGATGACAATCTGAAAGACCTTTCTCCATCTGTTCCTGAAAAACAACGTAGTCAGTTCAGATACGAAATGAATTCCCGCCCAGAGCGACGCTCCCAGAAGCAGCTGTTCATAAAAATTTCCGGAAACAGAGTTTTCTCCGAGAACCGCGTGCCACATAATTGCAAAAAGTGCAGCAAAAAAAGCAGTAGTAGAATTTCCAAGATAGACCTGTTTCATATTCATTTTTCCGGCCCGGACGGCAAACGGAATTTTAAGCGGCTTTAATGATGTCCCAATCAGACCGATGGAGAACCCGCTTAAAAGCGGACCGAAAAAACCGCAGAATCTGGCGACAGCCGGCTTCGGATTTTGGAGATCCATCTCCTGCGGTTTAAAATGAATGAAAATCAGACGCAGACCGTACAAAGCAGCCAGTGTCCCCAGAATAACCATCAGCAGGGTTCTGTTCCCGGTCACAAAAAGAAGCGATCCGAAAAACGACGCAACCAGTGTAAACAGCGGAATACCAACAAACAGTTTTATTTTCATCTTTTTGGGCAGAACGCGTAGCTTTTCCCTGTTTGACAGCAGGATTGTCAGCGCACCCGCCATAATTATCCACAGATAAACATTCACTGCTTCAAATATGGTATATTTGAAGAAAAACAGTAACAGAAGAATAGCAAAGAACCGGTCAAATTTAATCGACAACCCTGCAGTTACAAAACCGACAATTACGATTGTCAGCCCAAAAGCCAAAAGCATACGTATACCTCACCTTATACTAGTTGATGCAGCATCCGGCAACGGATGTACAAATAAAGAAAATCTGCCGGACAGCAGATTTGAACACAAAGAAATTTTTTATTACAAGCGGCAGTAAAAACCACCGGCTACAATGATTTCAAAGTTTCTTTATATTGAAACATTAGTATGGGAAAGTCAAGTAGTTTCTTGACAAAGTTTCAATATTTTGAAACATTTAAACACATGATACGTGAAGAAGAATTAATGAGAGCCGAAAGACAGGCACATATGTTTAAGGCACTGTCCCATCCCATAAGGATTTTTATCCTTGAAAAATTAAAAGAGAAACCGTGGTGCGTCTGTGAACTTGCAGCAGAAGCCGGAATCCCCAAATCCGCGGCATCGAAACATCTTTCACAGCTGAAAGAAGCGGGACTCGTGGACGATTCAAAAACAGGAACAAGAGTCGAATACTTTTTAACCGCCCCGTGTGTACTGGAACTGGCAGCCTGTGCCGAAGCCGCGGTACTGGCAAACAGAAAAAAACAGCTGGGACTATAACGCCGCAAATGCAGGTTCGTACGAAAGACCGGATTCCGCACAACCGGTAGTGCCCGGGCTGCGGCAGACTGCCTACCACTGTTGTCAACGCCGGTGATAAAATGCCGAAAAAAGCCGGTACGCTTTTTTTTATCCGTACAGCGGGAACAGCAGGTTTTTTCATGCTTTCACTTATGAACAGTTCACCTGGTACCTGACACTTGTTCGTATCGCTGAAAACCGACGTAAGATATCCGTATTCATAAACGTATGGATCATTTTACTCTTCGCTCTCAGGTTAAGGTTACTATTCAATGGCTTTTGTACCGCATTGTTCATAATCTATCGAAAATCACGAACTTAGAACCTGCTCTTCAGATGGCCTAACCGGAAAGTATACAGGTTCGCTGTCCCATGCTCCTTATTCCCTCTGGATTTTCATAAATATAATCTTTCGAGGAGGTAATCCTTTGGAAAAAAGACTTTTACTACAGTCTCATTAGGTTTTTCTACTCAAACAATTGTAATCCAAATAAATCACTCATTAGCCTGAAATGTTTATCGTATGAAAAAAGTTGTATATTATTATCTATTGCATTTTGTACTATAAATAGATCCGGTATTCCTACTTTGTTTATTCCATGAAGTAGATTTTGTGTCTGCATGGATATTATCTGATTCCAATTTATATTCATTTCCGTTCTTGCAACACTTAGCAACATTTCCCGTAGAGCATATGCCTTATGGTGGTTTATTGAAGGTAATAATTCAGAAAGAATCAACTCATTTATACAAAGAGTATTAGTATCTATCAGTTCATTCAATACAGTTGATCTTGTGGTGCCTTTAAAATATTCTATCCACACAGATGTATCTACAAGTATCATTTTATGTACGCTGCCGCAGTGCATCTAAATCTATTCCAAGGTCAACTTTTCCGTAATATTTTTTTAACCCCTGTATTTTTTCTTTTTGAATCAAATTTTCAAGCGCAACCTTTATTACATCTGTTTTCGTTTTAATTTTTGTAAGAGTCATTGCTTCTTCAACAAGTGTGTCAGGGAGTTCTAATGTTGTTCTCATATATATCCTCCTATGCATAGTCAACAATTTTTATATGCATCTGTAATTATTATACTACCTGGAATGATACAATAAAAGTACAGAGGGGGGAACTACCCGAAAATATAAAGGAAGAACGAGTATGAAAAGGTATACGAAAGAATTCAGGGAACAGGCATTGAGCTTGTCAGATGACATCGGGATGAAAAAGGCAGCAGAACAGCTTGTAGTCATTTGCAGAACACTGGCTAACAGGCGAAAGCAGCGGACAAAAAAAGCACAACGACCGGAAAATAGTATAAAACAGGACTTTACAGCAGACAAACCTGACAAAAAGAACCGGGGGTGCGGACAAAAAGTTGGACAATTTTTCAGCAGATTAGACGGTGTAACGAATTGTGTGTAAATGGCAAATATCAATTGAGCGGGACCCGCTCACCAAAAACAATAGCAAACTGATTCAGCGCCATGCCCCAGTTCTGAATGGGCATCGTCCATTTCTTCGAGGCGTTTCTCAGCGCCAGATACATCACCTTGAATATAGCATCGTCAGTCGGAAATGTCGACTTATTACGAGTGACTTTCCGCAACTGGAAATTGAGTGATTCAATAGCATTCGTCGTGTAGATTGCTTTTCTGATTTCCGGCGGGTACTTGAAAAACTCGATCAGATCACTCCAGTGCGTATCCCATGATTTAAAGATTACGGGATATTTCGCTTTCCATTTCTCACCGAAATCCTCCAGCGCCAGTCGCCCTGCATCCTCTGTCGCAGCAGAATAGATTTTCTTCAGGTCAGCACAAACTTCTTTCAAGTCTTTGTAAGAGACAAACTTTGTCGAATTCCTGACCATATGGATTATGCACAGCTGAATACGCGTATTCGGATAAACGGCTTTGACCGCATCAGGAAAACCCGTAAGCCCGTCCATGCACGCAATGAGAATATCATCGACGCCACGATTTTTTAGTTCGTTCAGTACTCCCATCCAGAACTTCGCTCCCTCGTTCTCAGCGAGCCACAGGCCCAATACCTCTTTTTTTCCTTCGTAATTGACGGCAAGTGCTACGTATAGAGCTTTATTCAGCGTCTTTCCGTCCTGACGGCAGTTGATTCGTAGGGCATCAAGATACAGAATCGGGTATGATTTCTCTAGTGGACGTGACTGCCAGTCTTTCACGTCTTCCATGACGGAGTCGGTCACGCGTGTTATGAGTTCCGGCGATACATCTACACCGTAGACCTGTTTGAGGTGTGACTGTATGTCGCGGCACGACATGCCGAACGCATACATAGATAATATTTGGTCATTGAATAATGGCAGACGTTTTTCCCGTTTGGGGATTATTATCGGCTCGAAGGTACTGTTCCTGTCGCGCGGTACCTCCAACTCGTATTCATTATTTTCGCCGTCGATTACCGTTTTCCCGGTATAGCCGTTCCGGCTGTTTCCGCTGTGATCTCCGGCATTCGAGTTTTTCTCATAGCCGAGATGCTCATCCATTTCCGCCTGAAGCGCACGTTCGTAAAGTCTGCTCGTCAGCTGCTTTGCCAGTCCGTTCGGTCCGACAATCTCGTCCTGCGTCATACCGTGCAGATCGAAGTTGTCAAGCAACTGGTCGATTGCATCCTTTCCCTTTGGTTTCCTTTTGGCCATTTGTACTCCTCCTATAGAGTATTACCTTTTGGCCATTTACACAATTTTTGTTACAGGGTCGCAGATTAAGCACCTCTCAATAACCTGTATTCCATGGGGCTGTTACCATTCAGAGATACTTTTACTCTCTTACAATTATACCATTGTATGTATCGGTTTATATAGGCCGAAAACTGTATCGTACTGAAATGCTTAAATGAACGTCCATAAAAGCATTCATTCTTCAATCGTCCCCAGAATCCTTCACAGGCAGCATTGTCCGGAGAACATCCTTTCCTTGACATCGATCTTCGCAGGGAATATGTTTTTATACGTTTTAACCAGCTATTCCAACGGTAATGACAGCCGCGGTCACTATGAATAATTGGATGTTCTCCCCTTAACGTGCTGACAGCCTTATCTAGAGTCCTGTCTGCTAAAGCCGCAGTAGGGGTGGTTCCAAGCTCCCAGGAAACAACAAGCCCATCGAAGCAGTCTACTATAGCAGACAAATACATCTTTCCCGCTGGAATTATCATTTGTGTTATATCAGTGAACCATTTGGCATTGGGAGCATCCGCATGAAAATTATGTTTTATCAAATCCGGTGCTGCAGTTGTAATTTCTCCTTTATAGGAGGAATAGGGATGATTCTCTGTATGAACAATATACAGTTTGTCTTCCTTCATAAGTTTTCGAATAATTTTCTCTGATGTAAAGATTCCTGATTTGTTTAATTCTATTTTTATACGGCGATATCCATAACTTTGGTAATTATCGGAAAAAATCCGGTTGATCGTTTTCCGTAAAGATGTATACTTTGATACCTTTTTTTGTACATTTTTCTGATAATAATAGCTGCTTTTTGCCATAGAGAGTTTTTGCAGAAGAAGTGACAGAGAATATTTCGATTTTAAGGCATCAACCACCTCTGTCCTCTCCCTGTTCTTTTGTCACGGGCGGTGATATATTTCCTAAAAAAGGCGGTTTAAAATTTCCGGTTTTATAGGATATGAAAAAGGGGATTCAAAAAGGTTTATACTGTTTTTAACGACAAAAACAAGGAAGAACCTAAATGAATCCCATGGAGTAGAATATGCTTGAAGCGCAAAAAATGCAAGCGCAGGGCATGAAACAGAGAATCATTGCTGAACATTTTGGAGTTACAGAACGAACGGTACGTAACTGGCTGAAAGAAAAACCGAGACAACGCAGGGTACCGGAAAAAAAAAGCAAACTGCAGGCATACAAAGCTTTTATAACATCCGTATTGAATGAGAATCCTGATGTGAACGGTATGCTGGTCTACGAAAGGATCTGTAAAGCAGGCTTTCAGGGCGGTTATACCATCGTAAAAAATTACATAAGAAGCGAACGGG
>JALCCK010000054.1 GCA_022640795.1 Treponema sp. | reverse complement strand
AGTGCTGCTTTTACCGGTGACGGGACGAATCCCGCTGTTATGGAAGCTGCCGTAAAGGCGATTGCAGAATCGGGTGGAAACGGTGTACCGACGGTTAAGCCGTGGAATATAGAAACTATCAGAAAAAAGATGGAACTTATTGCGGCTGCGGCTCCGTTTGCCGTTGCAATGGATATAGATGCAGCCGGACTTCCTTTCTTGAAGAATCTTGATCCTCCCGCAGGCAGTAAATCAGTTTCTGAACTTGCCGAAATTGTCGCAGCTGCCGGCGTTCCTTTTATTGTAAAGGGGATTATGACGGTAAAAGGTGCTCTGAAAGCGAAAGATGCAGGGGCCGCCGCGATCGTCGTTTCAAATCACGGAGGGCGGGTTCTTGACCAGTGCCCTGCGACTGCAGAAGTTCTGGAGGAAATAGCGGCGGCAGTTGGTTCCGATATGAAAATCTTTGTGGACGGTGGTATTCGCAGCGGGTGTGATATATTCAAGGCTCTGGCACTTGGTGCCGACGGAGTACTTATAGCACGACCGTTTGTAACGGCCGTTTACGGCGGCGGTAAAGAAGGTGTTTCCTGCTATATTGAAAAACTTGCGTCCGAACTGCAGGATACTATGGAAATGACCGGTGCTGCATCACTTAAAGAGATAGATCTTACAAAGATCCGGCTCCCGGCATCAGTTACAAGGTAAGATTTTAGCGGAAGCGTGTGTTTATATTGGCAGATGTTGGTTTTTTGTGCTAGACTTTGAAATATGAATAGCCTCAGACTGTCTTCAGGGACTCCGCTTCCGCTGGGTGCAATTGTTGTGCCGGAAGGTGTTAATTTTTCTGTATTCAGTAGAAACGGAACTCGTGTCGTCCTTGATCTTTTTAAAAATTATTCAGACAATAAGCCATATGACTCAATAGAATTGGATCCGGCGGAAAACAGAACCGGCGATATATGGCATATCTGCATAAAAAATCTGAAACCAGGTTCTTTGTATTTGTATCGCGTCGACGGTCCGCATTCACCTTCAAAAGGTCACCGGTTTGATTTCACGTTGCCGCTTATAGATCCCTGTGCAAAAGCTCTTACAAAAGGTTCTGTTTTTAAAGCGTTCAAAAAGAAAAATGGTAAACCGTTCGTCTCTGTTTCCGAATTTCCTAAATGTGTCGTGGTTGATGACGAAGCTTTTGACTGGGAAGGAGATAAACCACTTAATTATCCCGCCGAAAATACGATCATTTACGAAACCCATCTCAAGGGATTTACTGCATCGGAAAGTTCTAAAGTAAAACACCGCGGCACCTATCAGGGATTTATAGAGAAATTGCCATATTTAAAAAAACTTGGCGTTACCAGTGTAGAATTGCTGCCGGTTTTTGAGTTTGATGAAAACGAGAATACGAATAAAAATCCCCGCGACGGGGAACAGCTGGTGAACTTCTGGGGATATAGTACCATAGGATTCTATGCGCCGAAGAACAGCTATGCAGCATCTGAAAAACCGGGCGCCTGTGTTTCAGAATTTAAAGAACTGGTTAAAAGTATGCATCGGGAAGGACTGGAGATTATTCTCGATGTGGTTTTTAATCATACTGCGGAAGGAAATGAAAACGGACTCTCTTTCTGTTTCAGAGGTTTTGACAACAGTATTTATTATATAACGGGTGAAAAAGATCATGCAGTCTATTATGATTATTCCGGCTGTGGGAATACCGTCAATGCAAGCCATCCGATTTTACGTGAGTATATTGTATCCTGTCTCAGATATTGGGTTTCACAGATGCATGTAGACGGATTCCGGTTTGATCTTGCTGCAGCACTTGCCAGAGGACAGAACGGCGTACTTTTAAATCCTGCACCGCTTATTGATCTGATCGCGGAGGACCCTGTTTTACGAAAGACGAGGATTATTGCGGAACCGTGGGATGCCGCCGGCGGTTATATGCTCGGAGCTTTTCCCGGACGCTGGTCTGAATGGAATGACCGGTATCGTGATGATGTACGCCGTTTTATCCGTGGTGATGAACATGTTTCTACTGCCGCCGCGACCCGTATTTCCGGTAGTTCGGATATTTATGAACAAACAGGTCGTTCACCCTGCAATTCGGTAAATTATATCTGCTGTCACGACGGTTTTACGATGAATGATCTGGTCAGCTATAATCATAAGCATAACGAACAGAACGGTGAAAACAACCGGGACGGTTCTGATAATAATCTAAGCTACAATTACGGTTATGAGGGTGAGACGGTAAATCCGAAAATAGAGTCTATGCGGCTCTGTCAGATAAAAAATTTTATGCTTGTCCTGCTGGTTTCTCAGGGAAATCCGATGTTGTGTGCAGGAGACGAATTCCGGAGAACGCAGCACGGCAATAATAATGCGTATTGTCAGGATAACGGAATATCATGGGTAGACTGGACTTTTGCAGAAAAAAACAGGAATCTGCTTACTTTTACAACACGACTCATTCAGCTCAGGAGAAAACATCCCGTTTTCCGCAGGAATTCTTTTTTCACGGCGAAGAGTTCTGCAAATACTGCAGATCCGGGAATTATGTGGTATGATTATAATGGAATGGTTCCGGATTGGCAGAAACTGAACCGGTTTCTTGCGTTCGGTCTTTCTGGAAAAGGTCTGCTGCTGGCTGACGGTTCTCCTGAAAACGATTTTTATGTAGCGGTAAACACGGATGTTCACGACCTGACGGTTATTCTGCCGGCTCTTACAGCAGAGAAAAGATGGATTCGCGTTATTGATACTTCCGTTTCTGGAAAAGATGCTGCTTTATCAGAGGGTTCTGAGGGAGTCCTGTCTTCTCAGACCCGGTATGTATTGGAAGCCAATGCGGCTGTTGTCCTTATGAGTAAAGGACTTGCCGGCTAGTTCTGAAAGGAAGGAGGACTCTGATGGATTTTGATGTAGAAAGCTTCAAGGCTAATCTTACCGGCAGGCTCCGGAGACAATATGGAAAAGATATCGCGCATGCAAATATTCACGATTTGTATGATGCGGTTGCTGCATCGACAAGGGAACTGATCCTTAAAAACTGGATGGCTACGAGACATGAGTACGAGAAACATCCGGTCAAACAGGTTTTCTATCTTTCTGCTGAATTTCTTATGGGGAGGGCCTTAAGCAATAATCTTATAAATGCAGGTATAAAGAAACAGGTCAGACAGGTCCTTCAGGATATGAATATAAATTATAATCTTGTTGAAGATGAAGAACCTGATGCCGGACTGGGAAACGGTGGTCTCGGGCGGCTTGCCGCCTGTTTTCTCGACAGTCTCGCAACGCTCGATTATCCTGGTCATGGATACGGGATTCGATATGAATACGGTATGTTCGAGCAGCACATCGAAGATGGCTGCCAGATTGAATATCCCGACCGGTGGCTTACCCACCGGGACCCCTGGGAGACAAAGCGGAGCGATCTTTCCGTTACCGTGAAATTCGGCGGACACATAGTCTACGGAAAAACACCCGACGGGAAAGATCGTTTTTATCTTGAAAATGCGGAATTAGTAACGGCTACCCCGTACGATATGCCTGTCGTCGGATATGATACGAATACGGTAAATACGCTGCGGTTGTGGGAAGCTACTTCACCCGACGGTTTTGATCTGCAGCTTTTTAACGATATGCAGTATAATCGTGCTGTCGAAAAACAGAACAGTGCTGAAAATATCAGCAGAGTCCTGTACCCTAATGACAGTGGTCCGAGCGGAAAAGCACTGCGGCTCAAACAGCAGTACTTTTTTTCATCTGCAAGTCTGCAGGATCTTGTCCACCATTTTGTAGCGGAATACGGTCCGGCGTTTGACAGATTTCCTGATTATCACGTTATTCAGCTTAACGACACGCATCCTGTGGTCGCCATTCCCGAATTAATGCGTATACTGATGGATGAGTATGCTCTTGGATGGGATGCTGCGTGGAATATTGTAACTAAAACGTTTGCATATACGAATCATACGATACTTGCTGAAGCACTTGAAAAATGGCCGATAGATATATTCCAGAATCTGCTTCCCCGTATTTACCAGATCGTTGAGGAAATAAACCGGAGGTTTCTTATTGAACTGCGGAAGTTGTATCCAAATGACTATGACAGGCAGAACCGCATGTCTATTATTTCCGGAGGCAAGATACGTATGGCGTGGCTTGCTGTTCATGCGTGTTTCAGCGTTAACGGTGTAGCTGAACTTCATACGGAAATTCTTAAAACGAGAGAACTGAAAGACTGGTACGAACTTTATCCGGAAAAATTTAATAACAAAACAAACGGCGTAACACAGCGGCGATGGCTGCTGAATGCGAATCCTGAACTGGCCGAGCTGATTACGAATACGATTGGACACGGCTGGGAAAAAGATTTATCAAGAATACAGCAGCTTGAAAAATTTACGGATGATTCCGAATTTCTTGATAAAATACTGGAAATAAAACTGCATAATAAACAGAGACTGGCAGAATTCCTGAAACGGACGCAGAATGAATTTCTTGATCCGGATAGTATTTTTGACGTCCAGGTGAAACGGCTGCACGAATATAAGCGTCAGCTGCTTAATGTTCTGCATATTATGAATTTGTATAATCGTCTTATAAATGAACCTGATTTTGATCCGCCACCGCGGACGTTTATATTCGGCGCAAAGGCTGCCAGCGGCTACCGGCGGGCCAAGACGATTATTAAACTTATAAATACGGTTGCAGACCGGATAAATAATGATCGCCGGGTAAAAGGTAAAATCAGGGTTGTTTTTGTTGAAAATTACTGCGTCAGTATTGCAGAAAAAATTTTCCCGGCTGCCGATGTTAGTGAACAGATTTCAACAGCCGGAAAGGAAGCTTCCGGTACGAGTAACATGAAATTCATGATGAACGGCGCACTGACACTTGGTACTATGGACGGGGCGAATATAGAGATTGTGAAAGAAGCCGGAAAGGAAAATGAATTTATGTTCGGATTGACAGCCGAAGAAATTATGAAAATAGAATCCGACCATAGTTATAATCCGCATGAGTATCTGGACCGATGTCCGGAGCTTTCTGTCGTGATTAATCAGCTTATAGACGGAACGTATGACCCGACGCATCAACAGTTTAAAGAAATCTACGACTCCCTTATGTATGGGGTAGAAGGACAACGCCCTGATGTGTATTATATTCTTGCGGATTTTGAAGCATATTGTGAGGCGCAAAAAAGAATTGCGTCCGTGTATGCCGATCGGAGCAAGTGGGCCAGAATGACCCTCGTGAATATTGCCAGATGCGGTAAATTTTCTTCTGACCGGACTATAGAAGAGTATGTACGTGATATCTGGAAAATTCAAAAATTAAAATTTTAGGAACTGCAGCGTGACGCTGAAGAGCAGTTTATTTTATGAATAAAAAAATTATTTCCGTTTTCTCTGGAACAGGGCTTATCCTGACGGCTGGTATCTGGGGATTTGCTTTTGTCATCGTAAAAGACAGTCTTGATTACGTGCCGGCTCTGTACATGATGGCGTTCAGATTTACTATTGCTGCTGCAGCGCTTGCAGTCATTTATAGAAGAAAACTGTATAAGCTTACCACCGATTACTGGAAGCATGGATCCATACTTGGTCTTTTCCTTTTTTTGGCATATGCGTTTCAAACTGTCGGATGTAACTATACGACGGCTGGAAAAAATGCTTTTATTACAACGGTTTATGTTTTTCTGGTTCCGCTTCTGGGATGGCCTTTGAAAAAAAGTCGACCGGGATGGTATGTTTTTGTTGCCGCGGCAATGTCGCTGACCGGAATAGGATTGCTTGCGCTTACAAAAGCAGACAGCGGATTCTTTTCAATAAACAGAGGAGATTTTCTTACGATAATCTGCGGCTTTTTTTTTGCTGTTCATATTCTGTTTAACGAAAAATATGGAGAATTTGAGGACCCTGTTCTGCTGACAGTTCTGCAATTCGTATTTGCAGCTGTATTTTCGTGGCTTTTATCACCTGTTACCGATGGCGCGTTTCCACTTACCGTTATAAAAAATTCTCATGTTGTTATTTCGATGCTGTATCTTGGGATTTTCAGTACTATGCTGGCATTCCTCCTGCAGAATATTTGTCTTAAATATATGGAGTCTTCGCTTGCGGCTCTTTTTTTGTCGCTCGAATCTGTTTTTGGTATGTTGTTCAGCGTTTTATTAATGGGCGAACGCATGTCGGTACAGGGACTATTTGGTTGTGTACTTATTTTTATCGCAATCATACTTGCAGAGACAAAATTCAGCTTCGTGCATTTCAGACGGAACAGCCCGCCCGGAAATAATATGGTTTGATTGACAGGGGCCGGTCTATTCCATATACTCAGAACTGTTTTTAGTTATATAAGAAAGAAAGGATGGATGTTTTTATGAGAAAACTTTTTGTACTGATTACGGCTGCTTTTTTTATACTGTTGACTGCAGGATGCTCCAAAAAAGAAAGCGGGACTATGACAATCGAGAAAGGAGTGCTCAAGGTGGGAGTAAACATAGCTTATCCGCCTTTTGAATATTATGCAGACGATGGTGTTACTCCGAAAGGATTCGATATAGATCTGGCTCATGTCCTGGCTGAAAAACTTGGGTTGAAAGCTGATATTATCGATGTTGCATGGGAAGGAATTTTTGCCGGTGTCGATACGGATCGGTATGATTGTATTATTTCCGGTATAACGCTTACGGATGAAAGAAAAAACAATTACAGTTTTACCGAACCGTATGTCGGAAACGGACAGTCCATAATTCTGAATAAGAATTCAAAGGTTCATCCGAAGAATCCTCAGGAATTAGCAGGTTTAAAAGTCGGCTATCTGACAGAATCTACTTCAGATGTTTATATGACGAAACTCGCTGAACAGGGACTGGTTTTTACACCGCTTGAGTATGACGACGCGATGAACAGCTTTACCGATTTGAAGCTTGGACGTATCGATGCCGTCGTCTCGGATTCTCTTGTCGCTGTTGATTATCTTAATAAACCGGACAATCCTTTTTCCATTGCATGGGAAGGCCCTGCTCAGGAATTTCTCGGCATTTGTTTAAAAAAGAGTAACACCAGTCTGACTGCAGCTTTGGATAATGCGCTTGACGAGCTTTCCGCCGATGGAACGCTCAAACGTTTGTCTGAACAGAATTTCGGTAGCGATATCGTTTCTTCGTTATTTGCAGAGAAATAACTGGAACAATGCATTCTTTTACAAATAAAATGTATAATTATGCATTTATTTCTTGACACGATAAAAACCTCTGCTTATAATCCTTACACAAAAGGGACAAAGGAGTTTTAACGGCCGGAGTCCCTTTGCCATTAAAGGAAACGGAGGCTTTTTATGAAAGCGGTAAAGAATCTTTTTTGTGCTGCAGCTGTAGCACTTCTGTTTTTTCCGGCTTTTGCCGGAGGTTCAAAAGATAAGGCTGCTCCAGGAAATTACACTCTGGAGCAGGGAGTTTTGAAAGTTGGGACCGAAATAGGATATCCGCCTTTTGAATATTTCGGTGAAGACGGAAAAACACCGGAAGGGTTTGACATCGAACTGGGAAAAGCAGTCGGAGCAAAACTTGGACTGAAAGTTGAATTCGTTGATACAGCCTGGGATGGCATATTTGCCGGTGTCGATACAAACAAGTACGATTGCATAATGTCTGCTGTTACCATTACCGATGACCGCAAGGCAAAATATGATTTCTCTAAACCGTATATCGGAAACGGGCAGTCGATGGTCTTACTGAAGGGAAGCACCGTAACCGCCAAAACACCGGAAGATCTTTCCGGGCTGCAGGTTGGTTATCAGGCGGAAACGACTTCAGATGTTTATATGACAAAACTCGCTGAGAACGGACTTAAGTTCAAAGCTCTTGAATATGATAAAGTACTGAATGTTTTCGACGACTTGAAACTTGGACGTATTGACGCTGCTGTTGCGGATTCTCTTGTATCGGTTGATTATGTTAATAAACCTGACAGTCCGTTCGTGATGGCTTGGCAGGGACCTGCAGACGAATTCTTCGGAATATGCATGAAGAAGGGAAATACGGAACTGGTAGATGCGGTAAATAAAGCCCTTGATGAGCTGTTTGCCGATGGCACTATGAAAAAGATTTCCGAGAACAACTTCGGCACCGATATCGTTTCATCCGTCCGCAAGTAAGTTATTAAAAACTGGAACCGGTTATCATGGTTCCAGTTTTCGAAGGAGTCATAAATGACAATTATACACAAAATTATAGCCTGGATACCGCAGCTTCTGGCTGGGGCGCGGATTACTATTTCACTAACGCTGGTTTCTGTTTGCGCGGGACTTATTCTTGCATTGGGGCTTGCATTGGGAAAAATGTCCAAAAAAAAGCTCCTGAACAAAATTTGTAGTGGCTATATTTTCTTTTTTCGCGGAACTCCGCTTCTTATGCAGTTGTACTTTGTGTATTACGGTCTGCCGCAGCTTACTCCGCTGCTGACGATAAATAACCGCTTTTTAGCGGCTTTTATTGCGTTCGGACTGAATTCTGCCGCCTATACTGCTGAAATTATCAGGGCTGCAATACAGTCAATAGACAAAGGACAATTTGAGGCTTCTCATGCGCTCGGCATGACATACTGGCAGACGATGCGGTTAATCATTGTTCCACAATCGATCAGACGGCTTATTCCGCCGGTCGGAAACGAATTTATTATGGTGCTCAAGGATGCATCCCTTGTTTCAATTATAGCGCTTGCCGATATTACCAAGGTAACCCGGAGTATTTCTTCCTCTACGGCATCTGCTCTTGTCTATATTCCGGCTATGATTCTTTATCTTATCATAACGGCACTTTTTTCGTTTGTATTCAATAAGCTTGAGAAGAAATATTCTGTGTATGAATAAGTCCGGGTCAAAAAACTAATTTGGAGCTGTTTTATGTCAACAATGATAAAGACTGAGAATGTCTGTAAAAATTTCGGCGAGGTAAAAGTACTTAAAAATGTATCGCTTTCAGTGGCCCCCAAGGAGGTCGTCTGCATTATAGGACCTTCTGGTGCCGGAAAATCGACGTACCTGCGGTGTCTGAACCATCTCGAGCATGTAAACCATGGAAAAATATGGATTGAAGATAAACTTGTTGTCCAATATGACGACGGTATCAGAAAGATGCATCTTTCTTCAAAGGAACGCAATGCGTCGCTGCTTGAAGTTGGTATGGTGTTCCAGCGGTTTAATCTGTTTCCTCATAAGACTGTCCTTGAAAATGTTATGCTTGCACCGGTGGAAGTCCGGAAACGTCCTCAGGCGGAAGTAAAAGAAAAAGCACTTGCGTTGCTTTCCCGCGTGGGACTGGCCGACAAGATCGACGTATATCCAAATAAACTTTCCGGCGGGCAGCAGCAGCGTGTAGCGATTGCCAGGGCTCTTGCGATGGAGCCGAAAATAATGCTTTTTGATGAGCCGACTTCAGCCCTTGACCCGGAACTTGTCGGTGAAGTTCTGGCGGTAATGAAGCAGCTTGCGTTTGACGGTATGACAATGATTGTTGTAACCCATGAAATGGGATTCGCACGGGAAGTCGCCGATACCGTTGTATTTATGTCCGACGGTCAGATTACAGAGAAAGGCACTCCTGAGAATTTATTCCAGAATCCCCGGACAGACAGACTCAGGCAATTCCTGAAATCGATTATAAGTCAGTAATAAGTTATATGCGCTATTGCTGCAGGTGCTTTCTGAGAACTCCTGCAGTTTTTTATTTTATTGACAAAGTAGTGTCAAACAGACATACTGATCGGAATGTCTTTTTTTTCAGATTCTCCGGTTATAACAGGCCGTAAATTGCTTTTTTCAAATCATGATTTATGGATACTCATCTGGCCGCTTATTATTGAGCAGCTGCTGGCAATAACACTCGGTATGGCTGATATAGTAATGGTATCATCTCTGGGAGAAGCTGCCGTTTCCGGAGTATCGCTGGTCGACAGTATAAATGTGCTGCTTGTTCAAATTTTTGCAGCACTGGCGACGGGAGGGGCTGTCGTTTGCGCACAGTATCTCGGAAAAGGTTCTGCGGATAATGCTTCCAGAACCGCAAAACAACTTTTGTATACAATGTTTATTGCAGCCGCTGTTTTAATGTTTGCCGGACTTTTTTTCCGGAAACACATTCTTTTTTTTATTTTTGGAAATATTGATCCCGATGTCATGGATGCGAGCCGCCGATACTTCTTTATTTCGCTTTTTGCGCTTCCGGGACTTGCTGTTTACAATGCCTGTGCTGCGCTTTTTCGTGCGCAGGGTAATTCACGGGTATCCATGTGTATCGCACTGCTGGTGAATATACTGAATATAGGCGGGAATGCCATACTTCTCTATGGATTTCATTGGGGCGTCGAAGGTGTTGCCGTTCCGACCTTTATTTCCCGTACAGTTGCAGCAGTCGTTCTTATGTTTCTGCTTTATAAAGGCAAAGAATTTAACGGCATTCCTGCGGTATCAATCAAAGGTTTTTCGCACGTTCATTTTGACTGGTCGTTGATAAAGAAAATTCTGTCCATCGGTATTCCGAACGGGCTTGAAAACGGAACGTTTCAGATTGGAAAAATTCTTGTTCTTTCGCTGACTGCTACATTCGGAACATCGGCTATAGCCGCTAATGCGGCGGCGAACACGCTGACGGCTTTTGAGGTACTGCCCGGATCGGCTATCGGACTTGCGATGCTCACTGTTGTCGGACAATGTATCGGTGCAGGAACTATCGACCAGGCGGTATATTATACAAAAAAGCTCATGAAGATTACGTATGCTGCAATGATTGTGCTCAATATTCCACTGCTGTTTGCAGCCGGCCCTATTTTGTCGTGCTACCGGATGTCAGCTGAAACAACCAGGCTTGCACTTTATATGGCTGTTACGCACGGATTATGCGCAATGGTTATCTGGCCGTTTTCTTTTGTACTTCCAAATGCACTCAGAGCAGCCGGCGACGCTGCTTTTACTATGCTGATATCAATGATTTCAATGTGGACCGTCAGAGTCGGAATGAGTTACGTATTCAGCTGGACGCATATTTTCGGTATAGCTTCTGCGCTCGGCTGGTCGACTTCGTTTGAATCACTTGGAATCTGGTATGCGATGATTCTTGACTGGGTTTTCCGTACCAGCTTTTTTATTCATCGATTTATTTACGGCCGGTGGCACCGGAAAAAAATTATCTGACCGTATGGTCCGCTTCCAGCTTTTTGATAATTACCGAACAGACTTTTTCCCCGTCCATTGCGGATGAAACGATTCCTCCTGAATATCCGGCACCTTCGCCTGCAGGATAGAGGTTTCGAAGACCGTTGCATTCCATCGTATCTTTGTTTCTGCTTATGCGTACCGGTGTTGATGTCCTTGTTTCTACTGCGATGAGTAGTGCTTCCGGGCAGATGAAACCGTGCATATTCCTGTCGAAATCTTTGAAACCTGCTTTGAGTCGATCTGAAATTTCTTCTGGCAGCCACAAATCGAGCCTGCTTGGTACAATTCCCGGAGTGTAGCTTGTTTTCGGAAGCGTTTTTGAATCTCTGCCTTCCAGAAAATCCATGAGCCGTTGTGCCGGTGCAGCTTGTCCGTTACCGTTCAGCTTTGCTTTCTTTTCAAGCGAATTTCTGAATAACAGCCCTGCAAGTACCGGACAGCCTTGTTTTTCTGCTTCTTCTTTAAATTGCTGCGGTATATCTTCAGGACGGATTTCTACCACTATTGCTGCATTTGACCACGCTGAATTACGTGCTGCAGATGACATACCATTCACGACAATTTCGTCAGGACCTGTTGCTGAAGGAACAACAAATCCTCCGGGGCACATACAGAATGAATAAACTCCTCTTCCGTTTTCCTGGGCCGTGAGCCGGTATTCAGCAGCTCCGAGACTGTCTCCTGCAGCTTTTCCGTGATACTGTATGCGGTCAATAAGCTGCCGGGGATGTTCCACTCTGACACCGACCGCAAAGGTTTTTGCTTCAAGTGAAGCAGGTGCTGCAGCTGCCATTATATGATAGATATCAGCGGCAGACTGGCCTGCCGCAAGGACTACGGCATCTGCAGAAAAGTCACTGCTGGTATTGTTTTTTGTATTCACACACCGGATTCCGGTAACGGCTCCGTTTTCGACTGTCAGTGACGTACAGCGTGTATGAAAATAAAATTCACCGCCACATTCTTCTATTTTTTTCTGTAGTGCCGTTATGATAGACGGAAGCCTGTCTGTTCCGATATGAGGGTGTGCATCCGTCAGTATTCTGGAATCGGCACCGAACGCGGTAAATATCCGGAGAATACGGTGAATATCACCCCGTTTATTGCTCCGGGTGTATAATTTGCCGTCGCTGAACGTTCCCGCCCCTCCTGCTCCGAAACAGTAGTTACTATCTTTATCAACACTGTTTTTTGTACTTATTGCGGCTATATCTTTTTTCCGCTCTGCAGCACTACCGCCGCGTTCTACGATAACAGGTTTTATTCCGTTTTCAAGAAGCCGTAAAGCCCCGAAAAGTCCTGCCGGTCCGGCTCCTATTAGTATGACGGTATAGCGGCCGTCGGTTTTTTTCCATTCAGGAATTTGCTCCGGACGAGATTTCGCGGGATCTTCATTAATATAAGCTTTGTAACGAAGACATAATTTGAGCTGTCCATGCCGTGCATCGATTGACTTCCGTATGAAAACGAGTGCCATGCTGTCTGCATCTGCTTTGATTCCTTTTTGCAGCAGTGCTTCCAGAGCTTTTGCAGTTATGACTGTTTTATTATCCGCCTGTTCAGGAAGAACAGTAATAGTAATATCTTGTATCATGTGTCGAGTATAGCATTATTTTCTGCGGCTGAACAGTTTCCTCTGTCCGGCGGGTATGAAAAATAGCTGAAAAAGGATTATAATAAAAAAAGCAGTATATATCGGTTCAGAGGAGACTGCTGTGATAATTGGCATAATTTTTAACATTGAATACAGTATATATACTGAAAAGGTTGTAAAAGGTGTTTACCGGTACTGTCAGGAACATTCCATTTCCTTGCTTTCCGTACCGCTGAAGATGTTTAGAAACGCAGAAGGACATTTAGACTATGCACGGGAATTTTCCAGTGAATATCTTGTTTCTTTGCAGCTGGATGGAATCATTTATTTGACGTCTACATTGTGTTTCCAGGTCAGGTCATCTTTTGTCGTTAAGGGAATAAAAGCCCTGAAAAATATTCCGGTCGTCAGTATTGGCATTTCTATAGACGGCGTTACGAGTATTGTCACCGATGATGCCGGTGCTGTCGACGATCTCATTTTCCATCTTGTACATAAACACGGGAAACAGCGCTTTGCAGTGCTGACCGGATACCGGTCGTCGCCGGAGACAACGCTGCGTCTTATACATTATATTCGCGCTTTAAAACAGAACGACATAGAACTTGATTATTCACATTTATTTTTTGCTGATTATTCGTATTCTTCAGCCTTTGAATCTCTCCGCAGAAAATTTAAATCTGCAGCCGAAATCGACTTTGAGGTTCTGCTTACGATGAATGATGCTATGGCTTTCGGTGCGTATGAGTATTTCTCATCACTCGGGCTAAAAATACCTGATGACATCATACTGACTGGTTTTGACAATGCGTTTGGCACCGGTTCAGTTACCCCGCTGCTTACGACGATTGATCCGGTGTCTGTCCGGCAGGGATATAAGGCGGCCGAATTTATACACCGGCTGATTCTGAAAAAAAAGACACCGGTACTGACACGTATACCTGCACGGGTCTGTTACCGGCAAACCTGCGGTTGTATGACCGCCGATTTGTTTTCTTTAGCACAGGAGAATGAAGAGTTTCGCCGGCAGATATGTACCAATGTACGGCCGTCCGATTTTTTTTCAAAGGCTCAGACAGTATATCGGATCAGAAATCTGTTTGACATAGAATTCCCTAAATGTTTTGGCTGTGAATTTTCCGATTGTCTCTCAGACTGTTTTATGGAATTCGGATTCCGCGCTGCTTTTATTTGTGTCTATCGGGAATCCGTCTGCATCGGCTCTGATACAGATAAACTGATTATTCCTGATGAAGCCGAGATTGTTGTCGGTTATAATACGACAAACGGTTATAAAAAATCTGATGCCGGTATCTTTCGTCCGGGAAAACAATTTGCACCGGACTGTTTTTTCGAGCCCGGTACCAGCTATTTGATGTACCCTCTTTTCAATGGCAGTTACATGACTGGTTATATGGTTTGCGACACCGGTTTTTCAGATTATTACTATCTCATGCTTTTTCTCCAGTTTACCGCAAAGGTTATCAATTCCAGAGTCCAGTATCGGTCGCAGCAGCAGGAAGCGGTCCGCTTGATAAACGAAAAGGAACTGCTTGAGAAAAGCAATGAAAATTTATGCAGGCTTTCTCGTACTGACAGCATGACTGAACTGCTGAATCGCAGAGGACTTATGGAATACGGTCAGCAGATGATAGATGCGGCGGTAGAAGTAAAGAACACCGGCATGGTACTGTTTGCAGATATGGATGGTCTTAAATCGATTAATGACCAGTATGGTCACGATGCGGGTGACCGTGCAATACAGGCGGAAGCAAAAATTCTGAGAAAGGTATTCAGGACTTCTGATGTTCTTTCAAGAATCGGTGGTGACGAATTTGCTGTCGTTTCTGTTGGTATGACTTCAGATGCATTTGACCGGACGGAAAAATATCTGGAGCTGCTTACAAACGAATGGAATATACACGAGAATGTACCGTTCAAGTTGTCTATCAGCATGGGTGCGGTTCCGTTTTACCGGGGAAAATCACTGCTCAACGAGCTTTTGAAACAGGCTGATTTCGAGCAATATGCAAAAAAAAGAAAAAAAAAGAACAGGATTCCACTTCAATGATTACGATTTCATCTCTTTCAACAGTTGTTTGTACAACGATTCTTGCGGAAACATCTCCCCAGGGGCTGCCGCTTGGTGCTGCCTGCATAGCTTCCGCTGTAAAAAATAATTCTTCAACACGTGATCTTTTTTCCGTACAGCTGCAAAGTTTCTCGCGGGAAGACACGACACTTTTTTTGCCGGAAGAACAGCCTTCTGCAGGTACGGCGGGCAGGAAGGCAGCTTCGATAATCGCGGACCGGTTGTTTTACGGGCGGTCCGGAATATTTGCGGTCTGTTTTTCAGTCTATGTATGGAACCGGACGGTATTGGAACTTGCCGCTGCAGAAATAAAAAAGCGGAGTCCGAAGACATATTGCATTGCAGGTGGCCCTGAAATAACAGCAGATCCTTTTTCAGTTACCGGTTTTGATTTTGTGTGTGCCGGAGAAGGAGAACGTGCCGTACCGCAATTGTTGTCCCTTCTTTTTTCAGCATCTGACGTGAAAAGTGCGGATCAGCAGCTGCCTCAGGGAATTTATGAGTTGAAGAAGCCTTCTGCCGAAAATCATATACGACAGAAGATGCCGCTCGCCAGGGCAAAGCCCTGTGATGTTCTGACCGTTTCATCGCCGTATCTTGATGGTACGATTGATCCGTCGGAATATGGTGGTGCTTTGTGGGAACTGGCCCGGGGCTGCCCGTTTAACTGTTCGTATTGCTATGAATCCAAAGGAGAAAAAAATATACGCTACTTTCCGGAAGAGCGGCTTGACCGGGAGCTTGAACTTTTCAATCAGAAAAAACTATCTCAGGTATTCGTACTAGACCCGACCTATAATGCCGATCGTACCCGTGCCCTTAAAATTCTTGATAAAATAGCGGATAAAGCGCCCGGTATGTTCTTTTATTTTGAGGCCCGGGCAGAGTTTATAGACCGTGGCCTGGCCCGTGCCTTTACCCGTATTCCCTGTGCAGTACAGATAGGCCTTCAGAGTGCCGATCCTGATGTCCTGGCCCTCGTCCACCGGTCACTGAACAGGAAACAGTTTGTACGGAATGTCGGCTACCTGAACGAGGCAGGTACCGTTTTTGGGTTCGATCTGATTTATGGCCTGCCGGGTGACAGCTTTTCTGGTTTTAAAAAAAGCATTGATTTTGCTTTGTCGCTTTATCCGAATAACCTTGAGCTGTTTTGTCTTTCCGTACTTCCCGGAACAGATCTGTATGACCGGGCTGCTGCGCTCGGACTTGTCTGGGAACAGCAACCGCCGTATCATGTACTTCATACCGGAAGATTTACTGCAGAAGACATAGCGTCGTCGGCACGGTTGTCGGAAGCCTGTTCGCTTTTTTATAATCAGGGCAGGGCTGTTCCGTGGTTCCTGACGGTTTTACAACCGCTTCGTTTAAAACCCTCCCGTTTTTTTATGGAATTTGCAGACGAAATGGAACAGAAAATAAAGCTCGATAAAGAGATCGCCGGATGCAGTCCCGGCCAGAAAGTTATAGAAAAAATTCAGCGGGAATTCATCAGAAAGAAATATCTCTCTAAAAATCTTGGTAAACTGCTTCATGCAGCCGACGATCTGATTGTTCTGCACGGGGCTCTTTCCAGGTCACTGTCGGACGGGACTGAAGAAACAGTTTCGTTGCATTATCATGCTGATGACCTTATGACTCCGTATGCTGCTAATCTGCAGTTTTTCGTAGCACAGCTGCATCCCCGTTTATGTACAGTCCGTGTGTTCAGGACAAAGAATGGTGCCGATTGGAAAACTGTATAGTTTTTTGTCGTTTTATGATATACTGAATATATTATTTTACAGTCTGTCAACAGATGATCTTTTGGGAGGTGCCCTGTCCTATGGAACAGTCAAAAAATAGCGGACTACCGGTAGTCATTATAGCTGCAGCAGCAGTTATTGCCGCAGCTGTCATTATTTCATCAGGATTTAAAACTATTGCAAAACCGGATCGGACTGTCAGTGTCCGGGGACTTGCCGAAAGAGAAGTCGATGCAGATATGGCCGTATGGCCGCTTACCTTCTCTCTGGGGGGAAACGACCTTGCCGTTTTGCAGCAGCAGCTTGTCGATAAAACCGCCATTGCTGCAAACTATCTTGAAAAACACGGACTTACTTCAGCCGATTATACTGTGAACGCGCCGGCCATAACCGATACATCGGTTAATCTGTATATGGATAAGGATAAAATAAAATTTACCTATATAGCAAAACAGGTTCTGCTTGTTCGTTCCTCACATGTTTCAGCAGTGAAGGAAGCTCAGGCTGATTCTCTCGATCTTGCCGGACGGGGTATCGCGGTAACTCAGGATTATGACAGTAAGGTGCAATACGAATTTACCGGATTGAATGACATAAAGCCGGATATGATTGCGGAAGCGACAAAAAACGCCCGTCTTGCTGCGGAACAGTTTGCACGTGATTCCGGCAGCAACGTCGGTAAAATAAAAACTGCCTCGCAAGGATTATTCAGTATAACCGATGCAGCGGCAGGGCTTGAAGAAAAAAAGAAGGTCCGCGTCGTAACAACCGTCGTATATTTACTGAACGATTAGCTGGCAGCAGTTTTAACTTGATATTTCGGCCAGCTCTTCCCATCTTGAATATTTTTTCTCGAGTTCAGAGGTAACTTTCTGATATTTTAGCGATGCGTTGTTTATTGCAGCAAAGTCGGTAACGCCGCTGTTCATGAATTGCTCAAGATTTTTTTGTTCAGCTTCCAGTTCTGCTATATCGATTTCTATCTGTTCCAACTCTTTCTGTTCTTTAAAACTACGTTTCCGCGGTTTAGCTTTTTCTTCGACCGGCGGTTTTGTATTCACCTCCTTTTTTTTCTTTTGTTCCGCATCCTCCTCTTCCCTTTTTTCTTTTCGATATTGAATATATTCGGAACATTTTCCGACAAATCCACTTACACTTCCGTCGTCTTCAAGAATAAAAAGGGTATCTGCTGTTTTGTCCATAAAATAACGGTCATGACTGACGATGAGCAGGCAGCCGTCGTATCCGTCGAGAAATTCTTCGAGAATATTCATCGTAAAAATATCAAAATCGTTTGTCGGTTCATCCAGCATCAGAAAATTCGGATTTGTCAGAAGCAGCCGTACCAGATACAGCCGTTTTCGTTCTCCGCCGCTTAACGTACTTACCGGTGAATATTGAATTTTACCGCTGAAACCGAATTCTTCCAGAAACTGCCCGCTTTTGAGTATTTTTCCGTTATTCATAGTGATGACTTCTGCAGTTTCCTTTATATAATCAAGAACAGTCAGGTTTGTATTTTGAAAGACAGGGTTTTGTTCATAATAGGCAAAGACCGTATTTTCACCAGTTTCAATACGTCCACTATCGGGTTTCAATTTTCCCGCTATAATATTCAACAGTGTTGACTTTCCTGTTCCATTATCGCCGAAAACACCTATTTTTTGTCCCTTTGTAAATGTATAGGAAAAATCTTTGAGAACCGGAATTTTATTCCCCTGGTCAGATGCCGCAGATCCTTTCGGATAATTTTTGGTAATATGGTGCAGTTCAAGTACCTTACCGCCAAGCCTTCTTCCTTTTACCTCAAACGAGAATCCCTTGTCGTCTCTGAATTTTTCCCGGTTGATCAGCTGCATATCACGCTGAATACGTGCCTTTGCTTTTGTTCCTCGTGCGCACGGTCCGCGCATGAGCCAGTCACGTTCGATACGGATAACAGTTTCAATACGGCGGTCCGTATTCTGCGCTATTTTCTGTTCTGTTTCTTTTTTTTCGAGATAGGTAGAATAGTTTCCGTGATACAGGTTTAAGGTACCTCGTTCGAGTTCGTAGATATTTGTGCACACTGCATCGAGAAAGTAACGGTCGTGTGTCACCATGAAAATACTTCGTTTTGTATCATGCAGGTATTCCTGCAGTAAACTGATCGTCGTAATATCAAGATGATTTGTTGGTTCGTCGAGCAGCAGCAATTTCGTATCTTCGACAAGAACCTGTGCAAGTGCTACTTTTTTTATCATCCCGCCGGAAAGCATGCCCATTGTACGATTCATGTCGGTGATACCGAATGTGTTCAGAATCGAACGTATCTGTGTTTCATAGTTCCACAAATCCTGTTTTTCCATCTGATCACAGAGCTTTTCGTAGATCTGCTGTGTCTGGACGCTTTCGTCCATATGAAGACAGGCATCTTCATAGCGCCTGATTGTTTCAAGTTTTGGACTGCTGCTTTTAAATATATGATCTTTGATGGTATCATCACTATTGTAGGCCGGATTTTGCGGCAGAAAAGAAATACCGCAGTCATTATTACAGACAACGGTTCCTTCGTCGGGAAGAATATTCCCTGCTATGGTATTCAGCAGCGTCGATTTTCCCGTTCCGTTTCGTCCAATGAGTGCTGCTTTACAACCTTCGTCAAGACCGAATGAAACATTTTTAAAAAGCGGTTCTTCCCGTCCCATTTTTGCAAGGTTACTTACTGATAAGAGATTCATGGGCATAGTATATCAGAAAACAACCGGCAGTGCATTACCGGACTGTAGTAGATGTTTTTTTGATTCCGGCCAGAAAATCGGTAATTTCTTTTACATATTGTTTTGGTCTGCAGAAGAGCCCCATATGTCCGGCCCACGGAATGAGCTTGAGCTGTGATTCGGGGATATATTCTGAGATTTTTTCTGCATGCCTTCGCCGGATAATATCGAACCGTCCGTTGAGCAGCAGAACAGGACATCGTATTTT
>JALCCK010000053.1 GCA_022640795.1 Treponema sp. | reverse complement strand
GGAGTTAGTCCCGCCCATTTATAGGTATTATACGGACTGTCGATCTGAAGATCGTCGTACGTAATCACTTCTGGATGTGGTTTTCCTTCTATCTCGGTAAGTATATATACGATTGTTGCACATGAATATAAACCGATGTTTTTTGAAAGTCTGTTCGTAAAGACACTGGCGATCAGCGGTGCTTCGCTGTCGACTCTGTATTCACGTTCTACTATTGATGCGAGAATGACGACGTTATTGAGTTTTTGTGCATCTGTATTCCTGAGAACCGGGATATCTTCAATTCTTTTGAAAAAATTAGATGCCATCGTCGTGACGACGGCATCTCCGCCCATTTTAGGTGTAAAAAAATAAGTGTCAGGGAAAAGATATCCTTCAAAACTGTTTTCAGGAATATGATATTTGTCCAGCAGGCGCTGCGAATGCGCTGCTGTCATAAATTCTTCTGCAGAACAAACCCCCTGCGTTGATAACCGGGCGGCTATTCCGCTTAAAGAAAGCCCCTCTGGAAAAACGATTTTCAGATATTCTTGTTTACCTGAAGAAAGCAGATCAAAAATCTCTCCGATGGAGAGCGCACTGCTGACTTTATATACTCCGCTCTTTAATTGAAAACCGTTTGGATGAAGTCCTGAAAACTGCGACTTTTCGAGGAATGGATACCGGGCTGCCAGATAGAATACTGTTTCGTTGTGTATAAGTTTATTTTTTTTAAGTACTGACGCCACCTGTTTTATAGTCATGCCGGCCGGAACTTCTATTTTTACCGCATATGCGGCATCATGGTTTGTTACCGGACCACAAAGAAATATCCAGTAATTATATCCTATGAATAAGAGCGAGCCTATTGTTACCATGAAAATTATCAGTATTTTTTTTGCCATTCTATTTCTCATGTATAAAACCGTTCAACCTCTTCAACAGATAATGTATTGTATACCACTTTTTCAACCGCAGAAGCAAACGGTAAAATTTCCCGTGGTAAATTTGACTGGTGATCGCGAAAAAATTTAGCAAGAACGACAATCTCTGCAGTATTGAAGTCATACTTCAGAGAAAACTTTTTATCAGGTATTTTTTCTGTCATAATTCTACTTCCGTATTTTCCAGTGCCAGATGAACTTGTATTGAGCCGCGGGCTATATAATCGGCATACCATCTGGCTGCCTGAAGAATTGAATAGATTTTTTTATCATCATAATTCGGCTCATGATGAAATAGATACAGTGTTTTTATATTATGTGCGATAGCAAAATCTATTGCATAGCAGAAAGCAGAATGTCCCCATTTCTCTTTTTTGTAGGCCTCTTCCACGGTGTATTGCGAATCAAGAAGAAGAATATCTGCATTCTCAAAAACAGGATCTCTTTCCGGTGTATGCAGAAAGTCTTTTTGTTCCAGCTCGACATCTGTCGCATACACGAATTTCTTCCCTTTTTCTATAACTGCATATGCATATGATGCACCAGGATGGGACATCCGGCAGGTATTTATTTGAAAATTTCCAATTGAAAACATAGTTCCGCATTTTAGCGTAGTATATGAAACATTTCTTGTAAAGGAATTCATGTTTACCGGAAAATAAGGGCTCTGCATCTGTCTTTGCAGAATTAATTCCATTTTCTCATATGGTGAAAAAAAATTCAATCTGTTTCTTTGGTTATAGGCAGGATCAAAAAAAGGAAGTCCCTGAATATGATCCCAGTGGAAATGGGAAAATAAAATATTATAGACTCTGTCCGTGGGTTTCCCATTTTTTTTCCCAAGCTCACGCATTCCGCTTCCTGCATCAAGAATAATTTCTGTATTATCTTCTCCGCAGACCTCTATGCAGGGAGTATTTCCACCTACCGTTCCGAAAATCCACTCAGGCAGGGATGCTATAAAACGATCTCGTGCATCTTCCGATTCAATATCTTTCTGGGTTATCCGCTGTACTGCTGCAAGAATTTTGACTTGAATCTGACGTGAAGATAAAGGAGCAGGAATCGAACCCCTCACACCCCAGAAATGTATTTTCAAAATTTATCCTCCGCACGTTTTATTTTTATAATCTGAGCGGCTCTATACTATCGTAAAGATTTTTCTGTTCTTCAATTTCGTCTTTTGTCCACAATCGCCCTTTGTTGATGCCGGGACAGTCTTTTGCAGCTTCATTCCACAGTGATCTGTCTTCTAATATCCATGACCAGAAGGGATACGTAGAACACTGGAGCGGTCTGCTTTTATATGCCGTACATCCGTTTGTTCCCCAAAGAATACAATCATAATTTTCTTTTTCTTTTAGGCACAGGACTTTTGTTCCGTCATAATACGGAACGGCCCGACAATATTTTTTTATAAACTGCTCTTCACTAAATTTAAACCAATTACACAAGTTTGTCAAATCAATCTGGGACAGATAAACAAAGCCCGGTTCAATCCGGCAGCAATAAGAACACTGCTGGCAGGAAAAGTTTAATCCATCGTCGTAAAAGCAGGACACACTTGAACTCCCAAATAAATAAAAAAAAGGTGTTAAAAAGATAACCTTTTTAACACCTTTGGGGAGTGAAGGATTCGAACCTACGAAGGCGTAGCCAGCAGATTTACAGTCTGTCCCCTTTGACCGCTCGGGAAACTCCCCTTGTTCTAAGCCAACTCAGGGATTCGAACCCTGGACCCCGAGATTACAAATCACGTGCTCTGGCCAGCTGAGCTAAATTGGCGCTGCGAACGAATTGAACTATATAAAAAAAAAGAAAGAGTGTCAAGCAGAGTTTCAGAGTTTTCTGTTTTTATTTTATATTTTTCCGATAAGCCTTTTAAATAAGGGCATATAAAAATCCCGAACGACTACAGACCACGAATATTTATTTTTAACTTCTGCGGCACCATCGAAGATTATCTTATCAAACACTGCCGGATTTTTCTTCTTTTGTTCTACGAGATCGGAAAGAACGGAACTCAGTGTTTCTGCTGTATCAGGGGTATAAAGAAACCCTGTCGTTCTGTCTCTGATCTTTTTTAACCCGCCGACAGAATGTGCCACGGGTATCGTACCGTAAATCTGTGCAATAAAATCTTCAAGTCCGCAGGGTTCAAATCTGCTTGGAAGTACAATAAAATCGCTGACAGCAGTACACAGACGGCTCAGCGCCCGATTGTATCCTTTCAGATATAAAAATCTTCCTGGAAAATTTCCGGCAGTCTGAATCAAAGAATTTTCAAGTTCTGAAATTCCCTGTCCCATAACTATAAAACGTACAAAATCATATTTTGCCATTAAATTCCGTGCCGCGGCCGTAAAAACATCAATTCCCTTTTGCGGCACAATCCTGCCGTGAAAGGAAATGTATACAACGTTATTTTCCTGTTTTGTTTCTTGCTGATCAGAAATAACGCCATATTGTTTTACCATATTTCCGTTCTGTAATTTTTCAGTACGCGTATGAGAATAGATGGTAAGAAAATATGACCGACATTTGTATTTACCGGTCAGATCTTTGTGTAACGGATCAAATCTATATGGCAGTTTTGATTTTTCGGTATCTGCAGGATCGTACCGGTCATAATCAATTCCGTTTATAATTCCTGTGATACCTATCCCTTTTTTTATAAATGCAGCAGAAAGACCGCCGGTGTTACTGCTATTTGGGGATAACAATTCTTCTGCATACGCGGGTGAAACAGTTGTCATATGGGCAAACTGGCAGCCAATCAAAAATGGTTCCACGGAGCGACCGTTCAATGCCTGATACAGGATATTGTACGGTAAGCCGGTATAGACGAGCGCTGTATCAATAGTTTCAAAACTATGATGATAGGCAGGTCCCGCATTGTGAATCGTTATAACACATTTTGTGTCCTTGAAAAAAAGAGATCTGCTTTCATTCACGAATGCCGGAACCATGGCCGTCGCAGCATCATGGCAGTTTATTATTTGCGGAGGATTCATTCCTGTTATATGGTTCCCGAATGAAACTATTGCCTTCTGAAAAAGAGTGTTCAGAAAAATACTATCTTCATGCCCCGTTCCGCAGATATGCGTATTGTTTTGCAGTTCTTCACTTTCCGTATAGGTGTAAACGCCAAGTTTTTCAGAAAAAGACGGGTGAATAATGAAAAGCAGTCTCAGATTAGGTATCGTACGAAAATTTGCACAGCTGAAACTGACGGAAAATGTCTGACTGGCTATTTGTAATGTTACTGGAGGAATACAATCATGATGGAAATCAGTCAGACAACTTGTATCGGTACAGCCATAAAATGGTATGAAAACAGTCACCTGCCAGCCGTTTTTTGCAAATTCTTCAGCAAGAGACCTGACGACATTTTTAATGCCGCCGGCTTCTGCAACTTCTGCATATTCGCGGGTTACGAACCATATATCTTTGGGCATAGTATAAAATCAGCCTCCGGAAAAATCAGGCCGTAAAGCACCGGCGCTTCCGAGATAAATATGTCTTATTGTTGTTTTTTTTGGTAAATAAACCGTGACCATTACTCTGATAGTATGAGCCAGCGCTCCATCAACAGGTGGTTCACTGCTGCAGAAAAGTGCAGTTTGTGAAATATCAATACCACAGTTTCCTTTTCTGAGTGCTGCGGCCGGATTCATTGCGGTAATATCGTTTGTTACGGTAAATTGTATTGAAACTATATTTTTGGCCTGAATTTTATTTTCGGAAAAAATTTTTTTACAGAGTTCTTCTACTGCATTACCTATAGCACTCTGGGTATTTTCAGAACAAATAGCTCCCCTTACTGCATATATTTTTTTCATATTTTTATTGTATATCTGTTCAATTATTTATTTCAAGAGACTTTAACGTTTCCTGCATATTTTCACCCTTCAAAAATGGAGAGAGACTCGGATATTTTTCAAGCAATTCACCAAGTTTTTCAAGTCTTGACATGAGCCGGTCTTCGGAAGCTATGTTTTCGGCTTCTGTTTTTGCCTGCTCGGCCAGAGCGCTGTCAATTTCCTGGCGGTAAAGGGTATATGATTTTTTAGCAAGTTCATACATTTTCATATCGGGAATTTTACTTGATGTCACCGTAAATGACGAGAATTCGACATCTGAAAAATTCTTGTCCGCAGCAATTCCGGTCAGAATTGCTTTACTGTCTGCGGCTCCTGGTATAAATGCAGATTCCGACGAAGCCTGCGAAAGTATCCACGATGTTGCAGCCTGCGCAGCCCTGTCGGCAGCAGATGAAAGATAGGCGGAAAGAGCTGAATTATCTTTGATATTTGCAGTTCTGACCAGATTAATAATGCCCTGCGGTGTCATCGTTATGGTAATACTATAGGTAAGTGAATAGGAAAAATCGGGATTTTCTTTTATCTGTGTTTGGTAAATATCTGCTGAAGGAAGAGACCCGCTTATTGTTTTTGAAACAGCGTATGGTTTGAGTTCGAAAATCCTGATTTCAGAATTTGTTGGCAAAAGTCGTTCCCATTTCCATGAGAATACGCCGGGAAGCACCGGATCCGTATCTATTCCGCCTGTTTTTGAAATAAATACGCCGCAATATCCCGGCTTTACCGAAAATTGCGTCCATCCAATATAAAAAACTGCTCCTGCGATTATAAAGAGAACAATAATTACCGCGAGAACCTTTCCGGCCTGTTTCATAAATTCCTCTTGACTGTTAATGATACTATCTATAACCTTAGTATACAATCGAAACAGAGAGAACTGCAAGGCAGCATATTTAAAATGATGAAAAAACAGGAACAAAAACAGGAAAAAAGAAACGATACTCAAAAAAAAAGAATTCCGGTGCTCTACCAGATTACAAACAGGACGGTTCTTTTTCTGTTCTTAGTACTGTGCGGCCTGCTGGTTTTTTATATTATTGGTAATTATCAGGTTTTTCTTGATTACGATCAAAAAAGGATTCTTTCGTTGAGTACCTTCGCGGCATTACTTCTGGCTTTTTTTTCAGTCTTTTCGGTTGGAGAATCTTTTTTTTATCTTCTTACGACCCGGCAAAATTATCCGCTTTACATTGTTTTCATCATACTTATGGTCATCATTTTTTTTACGGCAGTACTAACCGCTGTACTGACAGGCTCTGTCAGTTTTCTGTCTTCCGGAATGTAACAGAAGCTGTATATGGCAGCATCATGATAAAATTTCCTTCGGAAAAAACGATACGAACAGGATCCTGCAGTTTGTAGTTTTTCTCAGAAATCCTGTTGCTTATGCTGGGCATCCCTTCCGTTCTGAACAGGGGATTTTCCCACTCAAGGCCTGTACTGGTGATTTTTCCGCCTTTTCGTGCCGCAGTGAGCCTTGAAATAGAGATCTTGTCTTCGGGAGTTACATCTTTTATATTAAATTCTGTTCCGGCAGCGGCAAACCATACTGCCTGTACGGAACAAAGCCAGACAGATGGATGAGCTGGTGTTGAAAACATATCATAAATACCAATAAGATGATCGATCCTTCCGCCATCTCCGCCTATCAGTGTTATGAACGGCGTCTTATGCAGCGCGGCCGCCTTTTTTACCGCAAAATCGATGGCGATTTCTGTGTCAGTGAAATCTTTATACGGATTGCTGCGCTGAATGATCTGTTCAGAATATTCCGATAAGAGTGATTTTTCCGGTAAGCTGTCCATATCTCCGAGAATCATATCCGGTGAGAAATCAGGAAGATCCGTTTTTTCCATAAAATACTTTTTATAAAGACGGCAGGTACAGAGCCCTGAATCTGCAGCGATGATAAAGGCTGGCTTTGAAACCTGCTTCCAGTAGTTTAACGAAATTTCTGGAGTCGGATAATTTCCCCCGGTGAAAATAACAATGTGCATAGACGAATTGGAAGAATTTTCAGTATAATTACGCATGGATGAATAATAGCATGAAAAACATAAAAATTCCGCATGAATTAAAAAAAATGAATACAATTTTCATAACTCATGGATTCGAAGCATATCTTGTCGGAGGCGCCGTGCGTGATATGCTGCTCGGACAACCGGCTACCGACTGGGATATTGCAACAAATGCAACGCCACGCCAGGTTATGGCAATTTTTCATCGTGTAATACCGACCGGAATAGCTCACGGAACGGTTACGGTTCATTTTCTCGGCAATGCTATAGAAGTTACAACATATAGAACTGACAGTAATTATACAGATGGACGACATCCTGACGCCGTAACCTATACAACAGACCTGAAAAAGGATCTTTCACGGCGTGATTTTACCATGAATGCGATTGCCGTTTCCCTTGAAAACGGGAGCATTATCGATCCTTTTGGCGGTCAGGATGATATAAAAAAGAAGCTTATCAGAAGTGTCGGGGACCCCGTCGAACGGTTCACCGAAGACGGGCTCAGGCCGATTCGGGCAGTACGTTTTGTATCGCAGTTGCATTTTAGTATACAAAAAGATACATATTCAGCCATATTCAACCCCTGCGTTCTGGAAAAAACCAGGGGAATATCAATTGAGCGTTTTCGTGATGAGCTTGAAAAGATACTGAAAACCGAAAAACCATCTGCAAGTTTAAAATTAATGGAAGAAACAGGTATTCTATACATATTTATTCCAGAACTGGCGTTATGCCGCGGCTGTATTCAGAAAGATTTTCGTGGATTCCATGAATTTGATGTAATGGATCATCTGCTTTATTCGTGTGACGGGGCACCGCCGGACAATCTTGTCGTTCGTCTCGCTGCGCTCTTTCATGATATCGGCAAGCCTGCCGTCAGACAGATACGTCATACGCCGCAGGGAGATGAATATACTTTTTATGATCATGAATCTGCCGGCGCTTCGGTGGCAAAACAAATTCTTATGAGACTTCGTTTTTCGAATGCCGTAACAGACAGCGTGGAACATTTAATCCGGCAGCATATGTTTCATTATGAGAGTACCTGGACCGATGCAGCGGTACGAAGGTTTTTAGTAAGAGTAAAGCCTGACTGTCTTGAGGACCTTTTTGCCCTCCGTTTGGCAGATATTTATGGAATGCATAATAAAGCGGTTAGAATTCACGACAGTACGACGGGACAAAATCTTTGTGAACTGAAGAAAAGAATTACTGCTGCTACCGTACAAAATTCTGCGCTGGGCCTCAAAGATCTTGCAGTAAACGGCCGTGATTTGATGGCTGCAGGAATTCCTTCGGGACGGTATGTCGGAATTATTCTCAAGCAGCTGCTCGAAACCGTTCTTGACGATCCTGCACAGAATACGAAAGAGCAGCTGCTTGTTATTGCGAAAAAAAGTTATATCTCCATGTTCATGACATGACGTACTTCAGCTAGCGTTTTAACTGCAATTTCTCTTGCCTGCGCAGCACCATCAAGCAGAACCTGACGGATATAAGCCGGGTCTGCTTCGAGTTTTTTCCGCTCGGTACGAAGCGGGCGTAATTTTTCATTGAGTGCTGCGGTTAATTTCTGTTTAAGCATACCGCCGCCGCCGTTCCCTATCGAGGCAGCTACAGCTTCTGGTGATTCTCCGGTACAGAGTGATATGAGCATAAGCAGATTTGCAACTTCAGGACGCTTTTCCGGATCATAGGTTATTGTACGGTCTGCATCGGTTTTTGCTTTTTTTATAAGAGCTGCGGTTTCATCTTCCGTTGCGCTGAGCATTACTGCGTTTCCCCGGCTTTTGCTCATCTTCTGATTTCCGTCAAGCCCCAGTATAGTGGGAGTTTTACTAAGTAATGCCTGCGGTTCGGGGAAAACAGGATTTTTCGGGGCAAATTTCTCGTTAAAACGTCGTGCTATCGTTCGTGTCAGTTCAAGGTGCGGCAGTTGATCTTTTCCGACCGGAACAAGATTTCCTTTACAGAAAAGAATATCACATGCCTGATGAACCGGATAGGTATACATGCCCGCATTTACATTTTTCAACCCTGCCGATTGTATCTCTTCCTTTACGGTTGGATTCCTGCTGAGTTCTGCATTCGATACAAGTGTAAGAAATGGAAGCATGAGCTGATTACATTCAGGAACATAACTGTGCGGGTAAATAATGACATCCTTACCGGGAATTATTCCTGCGGCAAGATAATCGATGACGAGTTGTTTTGTATTCTGGCTTATTTCCTGAAAGGCATCATGATCTGTCAGAACCTGATAGTCAGCTATCAAAATCATGGTCGGCACACCCATTTTTGCCAACCGGACGCGGTTTTGCAGCGATCCGAAATAGTGTCCGATGTGCAACCGCCCTGTCGGACGATCTCCGGTAAGTACACGATATTTTTTCGGATTAATTTTTATATCTTCTTCTATTTTTTTACTACGTTCAACGGCAGTCTGATAACTGCCGCTGTTTTCGTAATTCAGTTCTTTAGACATTTTACTACTCCACTATACTGATTCAGCTTATCATAATTTGACTTTGTGTGGAAGACCGGTAGCGGCCGTATATGCGTTTTCTGTTTACCTTCCTCTGGCAAAAGCATATAATCAGATCATGGCACAACTATCCGCTCTGGATGTATTACAGGAATGGCTTGACTCATATATTAATTTTGAAAAGAAACCGGAAAAGAACATTTTCTGGCTTGATACTATGACATTTCTTTGTAACCGGTTTGGAAACCCGCAAAATAGCTGCCCGTCTTTCCATGTTGCAGGTTCAAAGGGAAAAGGTTCCGTATCTGCTATGATCAGTTCTATCCTTACCGAGGCAGGATATTCCTGCGGCCTGTATACTTCACCCCATGTTGTTAGTTTTAATGAACGGGTACGGCTTGCACATCGGCCTTTCCCCGAAAAGATTTATGAGGCAGCTGTCCGGGAACTTGAAATTGGTGTTGATTCCATAATTCCCGACCGTCTTCCTGGGAACCGGCCGATTACGTGGTTCGAACTCGTCACGCTCTTTGCTTTTCTTACGTTCAGACAGGCTCATGTCGACCGTGCAGTTTACGAAGTCGGTATGGGCGGCAGACTTGATTCAACAAATGTCATAACGCCGGTTGTCAGCGTCATAACTCCCATAGAACTTGAACATACTGAATATCTCGGTGATACGATAGAAAAAATCGCTGCTGAAAAAGCCGGCATAATAAAAAAAGGAATCCCCGTTTTCAGCGCTCCGCAGAAAGAAAGCGTCCGCGACGTATTCAGGCAGAAAGCGAAACAGACCGGTACAGAATGTATTTTTGTTGACACACTTCTGAAAAAAATCGACATGAACTATGGTAAAAATTTAAAAACAAAGAAAACCGTAATGGACGTCTATATTGAAAGTCCTTTGTTTTCACGCCCCCTTTCGGTACAGCTCGGCCTGCTCGGAACCTTTCAGGGGTATAATGCAGTACTTGCCGCTGCTGCGGTTAAAAAAGTTTATCCGGAAATAGACGAATCCATTCTGGAATCCGGGCTCGCCGCCGCATCTCTTCCCGGCCGGTTTGAGCCGGTGACCGCAAAAAGACACCCCGGAATAGTTGAAATCATACTTGACGGAGCGCATACGATAAATAGTGTTACCGTAACACTGCAGACATTCAGGAAATTGTTTGAAAACCGCCGGGCGGATCTGCTTGTAGCCTTTGCAGCAGACAAAAAAGTCGAAAATATCGTACCGCTTTTCGGTGACACGTTCAGCAGAATAACAGTAACAAGACCTGGATCAGAGAAAAAATCTGATCTGCCCCGCCTTCAGGAAGCCTTCCGTCAGGCAGGATTTGAGTATCAGATCGATTCTGATTATAAAAAAGCTATAAACGAGGCTCTTGATGCTGCCGACCGGGAACATGGGGTACTCCTGGTCATCGGATCTTTTTATCTTGTTGCAGAAGTAAAAAAAATACTTGCAGCGGAAAACAGTTAATCCCGATATACCCGCGGTACTCTCTTTGAAATGGAGGTCAGTACCTCATATGAAATTGTTTCAGCAGCAGCAGCTATGTCATCGGCCGTAGAGAGTGCTCCTGATTCCGCAGGCCCGAAAACAACTGCTTTATCCCATCTGGATATCTGAGGGCATGATCCTGTTTCAACCATACACTGGTCCATGCATATTCTTCCTCTGACAGGATACAGTTTACCTTGTATAGAAATCTTCAGTCCCGGAGAATATTTCCGAAGAAGTCCGTCTGCATAGCCTAACGGTAATACAGCCAATGTCGTATTTTCAGCCGCAGACCATGTTCGTCCATAAGAGACTGAACAGCCCTTTGAAAGCGTACGTACCGCTGCTACCTCTGTTTCAAGTGCCATGACAGGTTTGAGCGGGGCCGTGACTCCCTGCTCTCTCAGGTAGTTTTCAGTAACCTGATCGGGATAATATCCGTACGTGATGATGCCTGCCCGTACCATATCAAGCTGCATCTCAGGATGCAGAAGAATAGCGGCAGAATTTGAACAGGTCAGGATCCCCGGATCAATACCTGCTTCCCGTACGAACGCAGCCGCTTTTTTGAAGCTGTTGAATTGCTGTTCGGTAAACTTCAGATTTTCAGCCGCAGTACTGTCGGAGACCGCAAAGTGTGTTGCCATCCCGCAAAGTTTTAAATGCGGACAACGCTGGATATATTCAGCCATACTGCGGGCCTCTTCGGGAGAACAACCGATACGGGACATCCCTGTATCGACGGCAAGAAATACTTTAAACCGGGAAATTCCCTTTTTTCGCGCGGCGGTTTCATATAATGAAATATATTCTTCGTCAAAGACAAACGGAGTGATAGTATAATTTATGACAGCGGGAATTTCCGCCGGCGAACAGAGACTTAACATAAGAATAGGACAGGTTATGCCCCCAGCCCGTAATTCGATACCTTCATCTACCGTTGCTACGGCAAGATAATCAGCTCCTGATTTTACTGCTGCAGTTGCAACCGCTACGGCTCCATGCCCATAGGCATCGGCTTTTACGGCAATACAAAGTTTTGTCGCAGGTTTTATACATGAGCGGATAACAGATATATTATTTTGCAAATTTTTCATAAAAATAACAGCTTTCGTACATCTCATGAGACAGTATTGTACGTTTAATAAATTTATTGTTCAAGCTGAAATCGATAATTCCGATAAAATTTTAAAACTGTTTTTGTACGCCTTGTCCCGGGGATCTTGTAAAAAACTTACTTTTCCACTTGTGAATCAAGTGGTATTTGATTATACTGATTAAGTTATTTGTTTAAGGATAAGATTATGAAAGAAACATTTTTTAATTTTAAAAATAGTATCACCGTGCTGCTGCTCTCTGTTTCATGCCTGTTTGCGGTTTCATGCCAGACAACAGAAAAAACTGTCGTGCAACAAAGTGAGCCGGTACAAGCTGCTGTTTCTGCTGTTCCGGAAGATCAGCCGGTTGCTGAATCTCCGGATCCGGTACAGGAACTTTCGCCTGAAGATCTGTTCAGACAAAAGATACACGAGATAACCCTCCACCTTTTGTCTTCCCCAAAAGGTACGACAAAACATTATGCTTTTAAAGAACCATATGTACTGGAGGTTAAAAAGGAAGATGCTTCACCGGTAGCTGATTTTTCCGTCAATATTTCATATCCGGAATCCAGAACGGACGGTGTTATCGTATATAAAACAGTTCAGGTAAAAACAGATGCGGACGGAAAAATTTCTTTTGATCCACCGGTACCGGAATTTTCATTCGACGATAAAGTCACTTTTTATCCGGCTCCTGTTTCTTCTGATCCTGCTATTGTAAAGATCGCGACGGAAAGTTCCGTCTCTGCTCCCTGGATGGTAAAAACAGATTATACGTGGAAAGGCGGCCTGATTTCCCTGGTTGATTATAATACGCATGGAAATCCGATAACGACAAATACGGTTTCGTCATCAAAACTTCTCATGGATCTTATCCAGAACGGCTTTTCAAGTATCGGCAATGCGGATTTTACCGCACAGATTCGTACCGGTGACAGAAATGCTGTCTATACAGCAGCAAAGGATCTTGTCGGTCACAGCGCCAAATATCTGATTTATGGTACTGTCAAATATGTTGATACCCCTCATAAAACAGATGAGGGGTTTGCCTGTACCTTGCAAGGCGATATTACTTGCCTGAATATGGACGATGGTTCTGTTCTTTTCAAAACTGAACAGCTGGCAACTGCCGAGGAAACGGCGGAATGGAAAGTAACGGGATCTGCCCGGCAGAAACTTGCTGATAAACTTTGTCACCTGATAATTTACGGACTTTAAATAGCGTTAGGATAAGGAATGAATTATGATTTATACGGATACAAGAGATAAAACAGTCCGGACAGATTTTCGAACTGCCGTTTTGAACGGTATGAATGCAACAACTGGCGGACTCTACATACCGGTGGAATTCCCTGTACTGGATAAATCGCTTCTCAGCAGAAAGACAGAACCCTGTTTTCGTGAGACCGCTTTCGCTATGGCAAAACCATATGTCTCTGGAGAAATTTCTGACGACCAGCTTATGCAGATTATCAGTGATGCATATCCGTTTACGGCAATGGTAAAGCCGATCGACAAATTGAGTTATATACTTGAACTTTTTCATGGTCCGACTTGTGCTTTTAAAGATTTTGGTGCACGGTTTATGGCACGTGTCATGTCGTATTTCAATAAAAATGAAGATACGCCATTGCATATTCTTGTTGCAACGTCTGGAGATACCGGAAGCGCCGTAGGAAGTGCCTTTTCCAATGTTCCCGGACTTGACGTGACGATTCTCTACCCGGAGGGTAAAATAAGTCCGCTTCAGGAAAAGCAGCTTTCAACTTTTACCGGAAATGTGCGGGCACTGAGAGTAGCAGGAACCTTTGACGACTGCCAGCGGCTGGTTAAAACGGCTTTTACGGATGGTGATCTTAGAAAAAAATTCAGACTTTCATCCGCTAATTCCATTAATATTTCCCGATTACTGCCTCAGAGCTTTTATTATATGTATGCGGCGCTTGTTGTAAAAAACAGAAGCTGGCAGTACAATCACATAGAAAATCCTTCAATAATAGCTGTCGTTCCATCAGGTAATTTCGGTAACCTTACGTCCGGCCTTATAGCACGTGAGATGGGTGCTCCTATCGCGGGTTTCGTTGCCGCTACAAATACGAACCATACGATTCCGGATTGGATTGCAACCGGTTCTTACGATCCCCGGCCGTCGGTAGAAACCTACGCCAACGCTATGGATGTCGGAGCCCCCAGCAACTATGAGCGCATGCAGGCAATGTATTCCCTGAATGAAATTCGTGATTTATTTGCTTCATACTGGCTTGATAATGATGGCATTATCGAAGCTATACGGAACTGCTACAGTAAAACCGGATATATTATTGATCCGCACGGTTCCATCGCATGGGAGGCATGGTACGATATACGGCACGGAGCAATTGAGGCGCTTGCAGGCGGCCAGAAAGGTGATTACACAAAACCCGGCCTGACACCCAATCTCCCTTCGTGGTACAAAAAGGTCATAGAGAAGCAGGCACTCGGTATTATTCTTGAAACTGCACATCCGGCAAAATTCAGTGAAACTGTCAGTAAGGCTATTGGAAGAATGCCTTCACTTCCTGAACGTCTTGAAAAAGTTATGAGCCTGCCTGATAATTCTGTGTCATTGAAAAACGATTACACTTTATTTAAAGACTGGCTTGAAGCGAATCTTCGATAACTAAATAACTACGAAGCTGTTCCGCTGTGGCGACTACGACAGCTTACATATCGCTGTAGGTTTGAACTTCGTCTTCTTTATGTTCAATGGGAATTCCCGCTTCTTTAAATAATGCCAGAGAATCTGCTTCGTCATGATAATGTTTTTCACAGACTACTCTTTTTATTCCGCAGTTTATAATGAGCATTGCACAGGTACGGCAGGGTGTCATTTTGCAGTACAATGTTGAGCCTTCGATGGCTATTCCCCGCTTTGCCGCCTGACAAATAGCATTCTGTTCAGCGTGAACGGTTCTGACACAGTGTTGCGATATGGTTCCGTCGGAATGGATAACTTTTCGCATAAGATGCCCTACGTCGTCACAGTGCGGAAGCCCGGCCGGAGATCCCACATAGCCTGTTACCAGAATTTGATTATCCCGTGCTATGACACACCCTGATTTTCCGCGGTCGCAGGTCGCCCGTTTTGCTACGGTTCTGCAAATTTCCATAAAATACTCATCCCATGTGGGTCTTGCACTTTTTTCTGTCGTTTTTTCAGATTCAGACATGTATTACCTCATTTCGATTCTAATAAGATTAACGAATAAAGTATACCACACAACATATGGCAATCCAAGAACAATTGAATGCCGGCGGTTTACAGCTTCATTCCCATATAAAGACAATCCGTTGTATATCCAAGATTCATGAAACCGATTGCCTCATAAAATTTAATGGCAGCTGTATTTGCACTATCGACACCAAGATGTACGCCGCTGACGGAAAGATTTTTCAGATTCTGAACGAAGATCCCGACAAGTTTTTTTCCGAATCCTTTTCCCTGCAGTTCAGGAATTATATCTATATGCAGATGCGCAGGAAAATCAGTCTGCAGTTTTTTCTGCAGCGGCGTCAGCAATTGACCGGAAAATCCAAGAATCATTTTTTTTAATGATTTTTCGTATACCGAATCATCCGTTTGCAATGCTGATTCCGCACTGAGCATCGGCAGCCAGTCGGAATCCATCCACGTCCGGAAAGCTGAAGAATCCCGGGTCCCAACAATATAGCCGGAAGGAATTCCTTTTTTATTGACAAGGACATAACAGCAGTCGCTGTCAAAAAAAATATAGGGAGCCGCATAATACTGTCCTAAGAGAAATTCATTCGTATAATAATTACGCGCGTCACCGCCTGAAAATCCGGTTCTAAAACAGATTTTATAAAGATACGGAAGGTCTGTCTTTTGTGCGCTGCGAATAGTTTCAATCATAAGATATGGTCCTCCTGCTTTGTATGTACCTTACAACAGAAAAAGAAAGCTGTAAAGGAATATTAACCTGTTTCTTATTTGTACTAGACAAAATTCCAGTTCTGCTTTACAACAGAATCTATGGAATCAAGAATAAGTTTGCTGCCCGAACCTCAACATATGCAGTTGCACGACGGCCGTTTTGTTTTTTCTGATACGGTAATTTATGCCCGGTCTGCTGAATTCTGTAAAAACAAAACGGAATTTTATTGTACCTATCTATCAGGTCTGAATTTCAGCCTTGATTTCTCCACTCCTGCGAAAAAAGATACCGGACTGCAGATAGTAAAGAATGATTCTATCGTGAATATTGAAGGGTATTCTTTAAATATAGCGACTTCCGGAATAACAATCGGTGCATGTTCCCCGGCCGGCGTTTTTTATGCTTTCGTTACGTTAAAACAGCTTCTGATGACAAACGAGCATTCACTTCCGGCACTTTCTATAGAAGATGAACCTCTCTGCCGCTGGAGAGGATTCATGCTCGATACCTGCAGGTCGTTTTATTCTATCGGTTTTATAAAAAAAATGCTGGATGCGCTTGCTTTCCATAAATTCAACAGATTCCATTGGCATTTGACAGATGATCAGGGGTGGAGGATAGCGGTTCCCGAATATCCGCTGCTTACTGAAATCGGAGCTATCCGGTTTGATAACCGGCTTGTTCCGGCGGAATCCAAAGTAACCGGCGGGGTACCTGGCAAAGGCTTTTATGAAGATGCTGAAATATGTGACGTCGTAAAATATGCGGCAGACAGAAATATTACCGTCGTACCGGAAATCGAACTGCCGGGGCATAGTTCTGCACTGCTTGCTGCCTATCCTGAAATGGGCTGTACCGGGGGCCCCTACAGGGTTGAGGACCGGTTCGGCATATTTCCTGATGTTGTCTGTTGCGGCAATGATGCCCTGTTTACGTTATACGATTCCGTATTCAAGACTATTGACCGCCTTTTTCCCGGAAAATGGGTGCACATCGGTGGAGACGAATGTCTGACCGGACGGTGGAAGTCCTGTCCGAAATGTCAGAAACGCATACGGCAGGAACACCTTAAAGATGAAAAAGAGCTGCAACCATGGATCACGGTACAAATTGCAAAGCTTCTGGAGTCTTATGCAAAAATACCTGTCGGTTGGGATGAAGTCCTGAATGGCACTCAGAAACTTGGTTTACCGGATTCTCTTATAGTCCAGTCATGGCGGGGGACGGACGGTGGATTACACGCTGCTGCAGCAAATCATTATGTCATTATGTCTCCCCAGACGCAGGGATGTTATTTAAACTTTAAAAACTATGCAGACGAAAACGAACCGGGAAGACTCGGAGTCGCCACCGTGAAGAATTCCTATGACTTTACTCCCATTCCGGCAGGACTTACGGAATTACAAAAATCATATTTCCTTGGCGGCGAATGCAATTTATGGACTGAGGAACTTCCCTATTCCAGGATCGCTGAATATCTGCTGTTTCCGAGACTGTGTGCAATTTCGGAAAGCCTCTGGCTGCCGCAGGATAAAAAAGACTTTACACGATTTTGTGCGGACATGCAGGACCATAAAGAGCGGCTCCATGCTATGGATTTTTTGTATTATGACGGTCCGTATGCCTGAACGTAAAAGATACGGCTTCGGAACCTCTGAATATATAAGAAAACAGTTGTGTTTTCGGTTCGGTTAGTTTATAATATAAACCTACTTCTGTAGTGTCTCCTGATTTTGAGACACTACGAACGGCTTACAGAGGAAACGTTATGAACAAAAAACAACTGAAAGACGAAGTTACGGCGGAACTGATTACCCACCTGATTCCTTTCTGGAAATCGATGAGAGATACCGACTACGGCGGTTTTTACGGATTACTGGATTATGATCTTCATCTGGACAAGAAAGCCGAAAAGGGCTGTATCTGTAACAGTCGTATTTTATGGTTTTTTTCAAATGCCGCAGCAGTAGTACAGGACACGGAACTGCTTGATTATGCGGCTCATGCTTTCAAATTTTTGAAGAACAACTGTCTGGATACGGTGAACGGCGGTGTTTTCTGGTCAGTCAACTACGATGGAAGCGTAAAAGACAGTACAAAACATACCTATAACCAGGCTTTCGCAGTTTATGCACTTTCCAGTTATGCAGAAGTTTCCGGAAATGCGGAAGCATTATCTCTGGCGTTCGACCTTTTTGAGATGATAGAAAGCCGGATGAGGGATGATATCGGCTATCTTGAGGCGTTTACCGAGGGGTTTATTCCGGTCCGTAATGAAAAACTCAGCGAAAACGGGGTACTTGCAGAAAAAACGATGAACACTTTTCTGCATGTATTCGAATCGTACTCGGAACTATATCGCGTTTGCAGAAACATGACGCTTGATGAACGCGGATCGAATATCAGAGAGCAATGCAGAACCCGATTGCTCCTGATGCTGCACCAGTTTGCCGATAAAATATGGAATCCTGAAAAATGCCGCCAGGAAGTCTTTTTTGACCGGGAACTGAATTCTATTCTGGATCTGCACTCCTATGGTCATGATATAGAAACTTCATGGCTCATAGACAGAGGTGTCGAAATCATCGGTGATACTTCTGTAGAATCCGTCATAAATCCTATAACAAGTGCATTGGCAGCTGAAATTTACAAAACAGCGTATAGAGATCACAGTCTTTTGAATGAATGCGACCGTGGAAATGTCAATACGCTCCGTATCTGGTGGGTTCAGGCTGAAGCTGTTTTGGGGTTCTTCAATGCTGCTGAAAAAATTTCTTTACGTGCTGCGGCCTCAGAGGGAAAGCTGTCGGAAACGCTGTGCTCCCTTTCAGAAAAATACCTTCATGCAGTTTACGATATTTGGGACTATATAAAAAAACATATTATAGACAATCGTGAACATTCGGAATGGTTCTGGTGTGCGGATGCGAACGGAGATCCGGTACATAAGCCGATAGCAGAACCATGGAAGTGTCCCTATCACAATGGCCGTATGTGTATGGAACTTATAAAAAATATCCGGTAAAGGAAACAAGTATGATACCGTGTAAAAAATACTATGAACTTGAAGATCGCTATGAAGCACTGATTACAAAAGAGAATGAAAAGACAGGATTCTATAACGGAATAATCGACCGGTATAAAAATCCGGTTCTTACCCGCGATCATATTCCGTTGTTCTGGAAGTACGATCTGAATTCGGAAACGAATCCGTATTTTATGGAACGTCTCGGAGTGAATGCGGTTATGAATTCCGGTGCACTGGAACGTAACGGAAAATTTTATCTTATTGCCCGGGTAGAAGGAAATGACCGCAAATCTTTTTTTGCAGTTGCGGAAAGCTCAAATCCGGTACAGGGATTTCGTTTTTGGGATTATCCGGTTGTATTACCTGATACCTGCCCGGAAGAAACGAATGTCTATGATATGAGGCTCACACAGCATGAAGACGGGTGGATTTATGGGGTTTTCTGTTCCGAAAGCAAGGATAACCGTGTGAATGATCTTAGTGCTGCCATTGCTTCTGCCGGTATTGTACGAACAAAAGATTTGAAAAACTGGGAGCGTCTCGATAATTTAAAGACCTGTCATTCTCCCCAGCAGCGCAATGTCGTTCTGCATCCTGAATTTGTTTCAGGTAAATATGCTTTTTATACGCGTCCGATGGATGATTTTATTGATACCGGCAGTGGCGGAGGTATCGGATTTGGTCTATGCAGCGATATAAAGCATGCTGTCATTGATAAAGAAAAAATTATAAGCCGGAGAAAATATCATACCATAACAGAGACTAAAAACGGCGCCGGAGCTGTTCCGATAAAAACCTCCCGTGGCTGGATTCATATAGCCCACGGGGTACGAAACACCGCTGCAGGGCTCCGGTATGTATTGTATTGTTTTGCGACTGCTCTTGATGATCCTTCCCGGATAATTGCAGAACCTTCAGGACTTTTTCTTGGCCCGTTAGGGCCGGAACGGGTTGGAGACGTCAGTAATGTAGTATTTACAAACGGTGCAATTGTATGCAATAACGATGAAG
>JALCCK010000052.1 GCA_022640795.1 Treponema sp. | reverse complement strand
AAACTGCATTTTTTTTAATTCTCTAAAAAGCGAAGGGCGCTGTACTCCGAGATAATCGGCAAATTCCTTTTTGCTGAAAGGCAAATACACTGTTTGCGATTGTTGAGAAATCGATTGTTGTAATAAATACTCATAAATATTCTGGCGAAGTGTTTTTCGTGAAAACATGGCGATTTTGTGATTAAGCCCAAGAGCATTTTGAGACAATGATCTTACGTATGACATTACAAAATCATAATTGTGAAGTAATTTTTCTACAACTGTTTTTTCTATATGAATAAGCCTACATTCAGATGAACAATATATGTTAAGAGGGTAGATATTATGGGTGGCAAATAACAGATTTGCACCAATAATACTATCCTTTTTAAATTCAAACATTATTGTTGAAGAACCACTCTCGGTAAGAGAATAAGCTGTAAGACTGCCCGTAACGACAATATCGAGAGAGTTACATAAACAGCCTTGATTATATAAAGTTTCACCTTTTGCATACTTTTTAACTTTAATTTGACCTTGAGAAACCAGTAATTCAATATCAGTAACAGATTTAAAAATTGGAACACATTTTATAATGTCAATATCTTTCATACTATGCCCCCTTTTTTTATATTATATCAAAAAGAAACATTGGTGTCTATTATAGTATATAAAAAACAATTATAATTCGATTATCAAATAACAAAGGGGGATTTTAAATGGATATATTCACTATAGCAATCTGGATAGGAACAATTATTTTTCTTATTTTTTCTCTGTCAAAAAACAAAGAAAAAACAAAAATGGCACTAAAAATGGCATTTGGTATGGGCAAAAATATGATTTTTAGTATATTGTCAATTATTTTACTAATAGGTCTTGTTTTGGCATTACTTCCACCTGAACAAATTGCCGTATATGTTGAAAATCAAAATATTTTTGTCGCTACTGTCGCATCTGCAATATTTGGAACAATTACTCTCATTCCGGCTTTTATAGCATTTCCTCTTGTAGGCACACTTGTTGATGCAGGTGTTGGAGTTGTCCCTTCTGTTGCTTTCTTAACAACATTAACTATGATATGGTGAGCCAAATAGTCAATATCAAAGAACAGAAAAAAGACAGCGCTTGAGCTTGTCCGGTACTGACCACTATGATATTCGTGCGTGAACTTTTCAGTTTGCACAGGTCAATGATCCGCCGTAAAACCCTTATGCTATGTTATCAGGAATCAACTTTTTTTCATAAAGCCGTCCGAAATTAACTTCCGAAGATGGTTTATATATACTGCTTTCTCAAGCTGCCGTCCTTTTTCCTATTAAAAACTATTAACATGACAAATAATCATGCAATATTATCTGTCATCATTCCCCATGCAAAACACGCCAGCTCTCTAGCTGCTGCAACAGCAGCCTTATTCCAATTGACGCCACGCATTTCAAGCCTGTACATTTTCATTCTAATTCTTGCGGTTGCCTTATCTGCATAGTTTATTACCTCAGATGAAGCTCCCGCCTGACGGACAAGAATCCGTTTTGATTTGTGTCCATGAGGAGCCGCTCTTTTTACAGATTTTGCAGCCTCTACTAAAAGTCGGCGCAGATAACTGTTTCCCATTTTTGTTATTCCTGTATCTCTGTCAGTGAGTCCGCTTGAATGTCTTCCTGGACACAGTCCCGTGTAGCTTGCAAACTCATTGGCCGTCTTAAACCTTCTGAAGTCCCCTGTTTCAGCTATGAGACTTACTGCTGTGATTGTGTTTATTCCGCAGATGCATTTGAGCTTTCTGACTCCTTCTTTTATCTCCCCATCGTTCTCAATCTCCTCCAGTTTTTTGTCCAGATGATCAAGGTGCTGCATCTGCCTTGTCGCTTCCGAGAGATATTCTTCAAAGCAGTATGTTAAATAATCTGATTCAAAATGAATTGTCTTGAGCCATGAAAAGAACTTCACTGTCCAATTTTTAACGCCGTCAGAATATGAAAATCCGTGGCTGAGAAGAAAGGACAGAAGGTTCTGTTTTGCACGTTTACAGGATTTGCTCACAGAGCTTCTCAGTCTTACGATTTCCTTTACAGCCTGGATATTTTCAGATGGCAGGACAACTTCCTTGTATGAGCGGAACGCAAGTGTTCTTGCGAGCATCTGTGCATCGGATCTGTCAGTTTTTACAGCTTTGTCTTTTGCTGTTCTTGCTATTGATGTCGGAGCGATAATTACACAGGCGAATCCTTTTTTCTGAAGCTCCCTGCATAGTTTGAATCCTGTTGGTCCGGCTTCATAGCCGGATACTGTAAGAGCGCCTCGGTTCATTTGTGAAACTTTGTTGAGATAGTTTTCTACATTCGCAGTTGATGCTTTCATCTGTGTTTGGGAAAACAGCAGATTCTTTTTAACATCGAAACTGCAAAGGCTGTATGTGTCTTTATGGACATCCATTCCTACATAAATTATACTTTTCATTTGTGGACACAGCCATTCAATTTCTGTCCCTGCAATAAGGGGGTCCCTTCTGTACCAGAAAATCCTATCATAACTCCAGCAGAAGCTAACATTCTGACGGCCGTCTGCGTAATAGATGTCCCCATTCCAAGAAGGATGACAGTCGTATTGGCAATTGGTATATTCCAATATTTATATTCATTTTTTGTTTCTGTTGAATAAACGACTCGGCCGTCTTTCTGCATAACCCTGCATTTTTCTAAATAATAAATATTTGCTCGTTTCGAATGCAAAATTGATTTTAAGTCATTTAAATATTCCATAAAACATTTCCTCAACTTTTTTCATCATTTTTCCTTGTTGTAATATAAATTTTATTGTTTAATTAGAGTCTGCTGAATAAGAGATAAACCTATACAAAACAAATAAAAGGGTATAAAATTCCACTAAAGATGTACACGAAAAAAGAGGATAAAAGGTCAAAAAGCGTGTACAGACTACTACAACGGGTGGAAAATGTATAAAACCGAAAGCAAAAAGCTGTTTACATTCAGAGATTTCTAGCTGCCGTTTGGCAGTACACTGGTCGGCGAAAACAGATGGTCAAGCTTGCAGAACTGATTCCATGGGATGAATTTGAAGAAAAATATGCTGCTCTTTTCAAGGATAAAATAACCGGTTGTCCGGCAAAGCCGTTACGGCTGACATTAGGAGCCCTGCCGATACAGACAAAGATAAAAAATACTGACCGTGAAACGGTAGATCAGATAATGGAAAACGCATATATGCAGTTTTTTTGCGGCTTTGAATGCTTTCAAAAAAACTGCCGTTTGATGCGTCTCTTACGGTAACATTCCGAAAGAGACTGAATGCAACAGTAATAGATGAAATCAATGAACGAATATGCGTGAAAGCCGTAAAAAAACTGAAAACCGATAAAACTGCAACCACCAAAGAAAACCGGGGCGCGCTTTTAAGCGATGCAGCAGGCGCTACATAAGGAGAAATGAATTGAAGAGTGAAATCTCAGCTTATAATGAAAATGCATTTGAAGATATCAAGCATATCAACGAAAATGGACAGGAATATTGGCTTGCCCGCAAACTGCGACGTATACTTTGCGACATTTCAGGCATATCGGGAATTGACGGGAACGGAAAAGAGAAATAATGCAAGATGCAGAAGACATAAAAGCGTATTACTACTTTGATGAAGCCGGTGATCCTCAAATTCTTGCACGAAAAGGCGTAAACCTTGTAGAACGGGGTGTCTCAAGTAAAGTATTCATGGTCGGGTATCTGGAAACGAAGAATCCAAAGGAGTTTTCTAAGGCTCTTATTCAGCTTCGGGAAGAAATATCGAAGGATGAGTATCTTGCCGGTATTCCTTCCATAAAAAATACGAAACGCATGTTTCATGCAAATGTAGACTGTGCGGAAGTTCATGAACGGGTATTCAAGCTTCTTAAACAGTCTGATTTTACTTTTTACTGTGTTGCGGCTCGGAAAAATGTTGATTTGTTCAGAAAAAAATTTGATTTGAAATCGGCAAAATTATATGAGTATCTTGTTTCAAAACTGCTGGAAAACCGGCTTCATTTATACAGCGAGATAGACTGTTATTTTTCTGCGATGGGCAGTACGGTACGACAGGATAACATGGAAGCTGCTATTCAGAACGCAATCACTATTTTTCAAAATAAATGGCAGAAGGAAAATGTAAACAACATCAGAGTGATTATTCAGCAATCGAGTGAAATACCTTTGTTACAGGCTGCCGATTATGTTCTTTGGACGATTCAGCGTGTATATGAACGGCATGATTTCAGGTATTACAATTACCTGAAAGATAAAATAAAACTAGTACATGATGTTTTTGACTTTGAAAAATATCCCAAGACATATTATACGCCGGGTTTCCCGCTTGAAGCGAAAAGAATAGACCCTGTATGAAGGCTAGGTTTCGTTAGAAACGCACGGCATGAGGCCTGCTTTCACCTTGACAGGATCTATTATAAATATAAACCTGAATTTCATAAAAGGCAAGAACCGGAAGGGAGTTATTTGGAAACAGCATTGTAAAGCAAGCTTCGGATCGGAAACGGCGTATTTTAAAAAGATCGAAAATGAAACCGTCAGATAAAAAACTGATACAAATGCACATTCTGTTTAAACTTTATCACAGAACTATAAAAATGCAAGTCCGCATAAATACAAAGCCGTTTACAATACGCTGACCGGATGCCGTATGACCGTCCGCAGCTTTTCCGGTGCCGTCTTGCGCGGATCGCCGAGGTATATTTCATGATGACGGCGCGTTTCCGTGATGTTGATCCGGTACCCGCTGGCAGCGGCAAAATCATCCATGCGCCGTATGTCTTCCGGTTCCGTATCGTAGGGACCGGTATGCATAATCTGCACGCACAGACCTTCCGTAAACGTCATAAACTTCGTCGTAGACAGGTCAACGTCCGGTTTCTTTTTTACAAGCACTTCTTTTGCACGTTCGAACACATCTTCCGTTACAAACTCAGGCTGGCGGATAAAACTGGTCCAGACGAATTTATCCTTATCGGTAACCCTGCAGCCGTCGTAGTGCGACCAGAATCCTTCAAGCGGCGGTACGACGTAGTCGAAATAACCATCCGGCTGCGTGCCGTTCATTTTGCTCATCTTTATTGAATAGGACAGCCCGTACAGGACTTCCATTGCGTTCTTGTATGCGGCGGAAGTGTTGGGATTGCCGCTGCCGTCGACGGCAATGCAGGTGATTTCCGGTACGTCTATGATGACCGGTTTTTCCGGCGGAAGATACAGATCCCTGTATTCCTTCTTAAAATCAAAGGTGTCTGACATATAACCTCCTATAAAGACTCCGCGTCAGCGGTGCGTCAGGATGACGCAGATGGCGGTTTACGCAACGCGGAAACCGCTGTTGATAAAAATACACGGATGTATTTTTATCATACCTCCTATAAAGACTCCGCGTCAGCGGTGCGTCAGGATGCCGCAGACAGTGACTGCATGAGCCCGTAAAAATACTCCGGCTTGTTCGTCAGATACAGATTTTTCCACGCTTCAAGGGTGTCGGGACGGAATACGTGCAGCAGTTTCAGTATTTCATACGCAAACATGATGGGTGCCTGCCCCGACGCGGTCACGAGGTTCCTGTCCGAAACGGCGGGAGCCTGTACATACAGTGTTTCACCGGTATAAGACGGGACAGTCTGTTTTAAAAATAAAACGTCGTTGCTTGTATGCTTTCTGCCGTTCAGCGCGCCTGTCCGTGCAAGGCCTGCCGTTGCTCCGCATATGGCTGCGACGGGCAGACCTGCCTGTATCCGTTTACTGGCAATTTCAAGAATACGGTCATGTACGGGAGAAAGCCAGGTATCTGCACCGGGAAGGACAAGTATGTCGTCATCTTTCAGTACAATATCATCAACCGTACAGTCGGGAATGATTTTCATGCCGCCCATCGTAGTTACCGGTTTATCAGTTATTCCTGTCTTTACTATTTTACAGTCCGTTTTTTTGTCGGCAAAGAACCGTTTTGAATACAGTTCGGCAGTAAGAAATGCGATTTCCCAGTCCGCCAGCGTATCTGTTACATATAAAAAAATTGTCATATATACTCCTATAAAGACTCCGCGTCAGCGGTGCGGCAGGGATGCCGCAGATCGCGGTTTGCGCATCGCGAAAACCGCAGATGATAAAAATACACGGACGTATTTTATCATACCTCTTCAGTCCGGTAATAATAACTGCCGTATTCCGTTCCGTCCTGCCCGCGGAGATGGTGTTCCGTTCCGCGGAATCCTGCCTCTTCCAGGGCTTTCCTCCGTTCAACCGCACCCGGGACCGCTTTTGTTGCAATCATACTGCAGCTGAATAATTCGTATGCCGGTTCAAGAATCAGGTTTACAACTTCGGCGACTGTTTTCTGCGTTTCGTACGGGCTGCCGAGATCAAGCCGGAGCAGGCCGCAGTCTGTAAAAAAATCATCGCTGTCGCGGTGAAACAGTTCTATCGTTCCTGCCGCCCTGCCGTTTGTTTTGTCAATGATTATCCACCGCACGAAACATCTGCTGCGGCAGGAGTCTTCCCAGAAGACAACGGCCTGCTTCATCCTTTCAATTGCGGAATAGTAGAAATCATCTCCATGGCAGTTATCGCTGTTGAAAAGAGGAACTGCCCGCCTGTCGGAATAAACGGAAAGCAGTTTTTCCGCATCTGTTTCTTTTACAGGCCGGAGCAGGAACCTGGTGCTTTCAAAAACAGGGCATTCCGTATATACATCTTTCATACATGCCTCACTCTGCTTACAGAGTATAACAGGCCATGTACGACAGCTGTATGTCATACATAAAATTCAACCTGCACTGTTTTTATATAATGCCGCTATTGCCGCACAGTCGTTTTGTATCCGTTCGATAAGTTCCGGCGGTTCAAGCACACGCACTTTTGTCCCGAATCCGAGCAGTATGCTGTACCAGTAATATTCTTCCTCCGGAAACCTCGCGGTCAGAATAAAACTGCCGTCCGGAAATTCTTCCGTAACAGTTCCGCGCATATATTCAAGGCATTTCATTTTGATTGATTTATCCGCGCGCAGCTTTATTGTAATGTACCGTCGTGTGTCCTGCCGGTCGTCAAGTTCCCGCCGTACTTTTTCCGCGTCGTGTTTTTTTGTTACGGGGGTACTGCTTATGTGTATATTCCGCATACGCACAAGCTTGAACATACAGTATGCCTGTTTCTGTTCGTACCATGCGATAAGATACCATGCATACCATTTGAATACGGCAAATACGGGGTCGACGGTATGCAGCTTCGTTTCATCTGTGGAATTGGTATACAGGAATTCGAGCTGCATTCCTTTCCGTACGGCATCGCGTATAACGGAAATGGTACCGCTTATTCCGGGATTTTCAAGCGCGACGCTCAGATCAAGCTGCACTTCCGTTCCCGGGACATGCCCGTCCGCAGCTGATTTATTTCTGTTCGTCACGGCATATACTTCCGACGCGGCCTGTACTTTTTCCAGTACGCAGGCTGCATTGCTGTCACCCGACGCCGACACGAGTGCCTGCAGCGCGGTCGCTATGTACTGATAGTCGGTCTGGTTGACAGCCTGCTTTTCAAGATGAAACGTATCCAGTATTTCATATCCGCCTTCCGCACCGTATTCGGCAGCCACGGGGATACCCGCAAAACAAAGTGATTCTATATCACGCTGAATGGTACGGACGGAAACGCCGAAGCGACGGGCAAGGACCGATGCGCTCGTTTTTTCATGATTGAGCAGATAAAAAGTTATGGCAAGGAGACGGTCCGTTTTCATGTATGTCCGCTGCAAACAGTATAGCATGAAGATTCCGGTACAGACAGGGTACCTTAAAAAATCAGATAAATCCGCAGGACGACCTCATTCACAAAAACAGAGGAAATATAGCCCCAAATAGATACGGGGAATACATCGCAGGAACTTTATAAACATCAACAATATATAATATCCGGAACGATGGTATACTAGGGGGAGTGTCAGGCAGTCTTCTGTAGCATTAGTATATAAATGCCTGGAGACGGCTTGTCCTGACTACCGGAAGGTAAAATGTCCTGTGTGACCGGTAAATATTTTTCGGAGGAAATTATAATGGCAACGTTTAAGACAAATGATGGTGTCGAAATTTTTTATGATGTACAAGGTGAAGGGAATCCGCTCTTTATGCTTCCCGGCTGGACATGTACGACAAAGTTCTGGAGGAAAAACGTTCCCGAACTTTCCAAAAGGTTTAAAGTAATCTGCATGGACATGCGCGGACACGGACAATCAGAAAAAGTAATGTACAGCCACCGTATCTCACGATACGCAATGGATATAAAAAATCTGCTTGATTATCTGGACGTAACTGATGTAACCGTACTGGGCTGGTCGATGGGGGCATCCATCCTGTGGAGCTACATTGAGTTGTTCGGCAACCACAGACTGAAAGGACTTGTCTGTGTCGATCAGGCTCCGCTGCAATATACAGGTCCTGACTGGGCATGGGGACAGAAGGGTTGTTACGATGTGGAAATGTTCATCCGCTTATGTTACGATATTAAGTACAACCCGCGTGGTGCGGCAGAAGGACTGGCCTCTGCATGTCTGTATCATACTCCGGATGAAAAAGATGCAAAATTTATTGCAGATGAAATTTCAAAGTGTCCGCCCTATGTACGTATTGAAATTATGCGTGACCATACGAATCTTGACTGGCGTGATTTTATTCCGCACATAAAACTTCCGGCACTTGTATGCGTAGCAAAACACAGCAACGTATTTCCCTGGCAGGGCAGCGCATGGGTCGGCGAAAATATTCCCGGCGCTCAAATCGAGTTCTTTGAAAATTCAGGACATATGCTGTTCTGGGAAGAACCTGAAAAATTCAATAAAGTCGTAGGTGATTTCGTAGAAAAAATCAACGCATAGGAAACATTCCATCCACGGAACGTTTCCTGTGTTTCCTTTTATATCAGGGAGCCGCCGGTTAAGCCTCAGGACTGTAATCGGCGGTCCGCGGCATTACCATACGGAAACACGGATTCAGGTATTAGGGGACCTCTGAAAACTGAGTTTTTCAGAGGTTCCCATTATTTATTTTTACAGTGATTTCCCTGTAACGCCGCAGTTTACTCAAATACTGCGGACGATTCACGCGTTATCCCCACACCTCTTCTGCAATCTCTTTTACGAGCGCGACTTTTGCCCACTGCTCTTCTTCAGTAAGTTTGTTGCCGATTTCACAGGAAGCAAAACCGCACTGGGGACTCAGGGACAGCCGCGAAAGGGGAATATAGCGTTCCGCTTCATGGATGCGTGAAATCACCCTGTCTTTGTTTTCGAGTACCGGTGATTTCGTCGTAACAAGACCGAGGACCACTTTTTTGTTTCCGCTGACTTTTGCCAGCGGGGCAAATCCGCCGGAACGTTCATCGTCATATTCAAGATAATAGGACTGTACGTTTTCCTTTGCAAACAAAACTTCCGCAACAGCATCGTATGAGCCGGAACTTGCATACGTACCATATAAGGGAATCCCGACATGGCCGCTTTTCAATAAGAAGGATCAGGCACTTGCCGACGCGTATGATACGGCAATAGAACAGCTGAAAAAGAACGGAACACTGACGGCTCTGTCACAAAAGTATTTCGGCGAAGACGTGTTTTCGTTCGTCACCGACTAGTTGTACGGGCATTTTTATGGAAAAACCGTTCTACCCGGAATTCATCTTTACCGTCATTCCCCGGCTCCTCCCGTTTCTGGGCATAACATCCGGAATACTGCTGGGAACAATACTGGTCGGACTGCCGGCCGGTTTCCTGCTGGCAAAGGCGGAACTGGGGAAAAACACGGCCCTGCGGCGTATATCAGGCGGAATTATCGAAGCGTTCAGATGTACACCGTCGATCGTCATGCTGTTCATCATGTTCTACGGCCTGCCGAAACTGTTCCTTGCGGTATCCGGTATCGATATCAACGACTGGCCGAAGGCATTTTTCGTCACGACCGCGCTCGGTCTGCTGTTTGCCGCGTCCGCGGCGGAAATCATGCGGAGCGCATACCAGGCAGTCGACCGGGGACAGTACGAAGCGGCAGTAACGGCAGGGCTGACCGCTTTCCAGGCTTTTTATCGGATCGTGCTTCCGCAGGCGTTCGTCGTAGCGCTGCCGAATCTCGGTAATTCGTTTATTGCATTATTGAAGGAAGGTTCCCTTGCCTATACGATCGGACTGATCGATATTATGGGCGAGGGAAACCTCATCATCCAGAGGAACTACGGAGCGTATGCGCTCGAAACGTATATCGCTCTTTCCGTCATATACTGGACGCTTACGATACTGATGGAGCAGGGATTCCGCAGACTGGAATCGCATTATTCAAAAGGTTTCAGACTACGGTAAAAAGGAGGCTGGTATGCTCAATATTTCGTTTCTTGTACATACGTTTGCGCTGTCTCTGTCTGCAGTACCGGTAACCTTAAAAATTACCCTTGTGTCGCTTACGGCCGGGCTGATACCCGGATTTTTCACGGCACTTGCGAGGATCTACCGTATACGCGTTCTTTCCGGACTGTCGGCCGTTTTTGTTTCGTTCATCCGTGGTACTCCGATGGTACTCCAGATTCTTGCAGCATACAGCCTGCTTCCATCGATACTGCACGTATTGTTTCTCAGGGCCGGAATCAAAGCGGACATCTTTGCCCTCAATCCGGTCTGGTATGCGTATCTTGTATTTTCCCTGAACACAACCGCGATTCTGTCCGAAGTACTCCGTTCCGCGCTGCTCACCGTACACAAGGGACAGCTCGAAGCCGCCCTTACGATCGGACTGACCGCAGGCCAGGCGTACCGCAGGATTATTATTCCGCAGGCGCTGACAGCCGCATTGCCGAATATATGTACGGCAACGGTTAACCTGATCAAAAACACATCGCTTGCGTTCATGATGACGGTAAAAGATATTACCGCTGTTGCAAATATAGAGGCTGCATACGGATACAATTATATAGAAGCATATCTCGATATTTTCGTTATTTATATTATCGTCTGCGTAATCGTTCAGAAACTGTTTGCAGCCATGGAAAAAAGACTGAACAGATACCGGCAGACAGGAGTTTCAAATGCTGGAAGTTAAAGACGTCCGGAAATCGTTCGGAAAAAACACAGAAGTCCTGAAAGGCGTAACGCTCACGGTCAATAAAGGCGACGTCGTCGTTATCCTCGGACCGTCCGGTTCAGGAAAGACGACGCTGCTGCGCTGCATCGATTTCCTTGAAACGGCAGACAGCGGCGATCTGGTATTCGGCGATATCAGAACGCCGCTGAACAAAGCGCACAAAAAAACGATTCTGGAAGTCAGACGGAAATCTGCGTTCGTTTTCCAGAATTATAATCTGTTCAACAACAAAACGGCGATCGAAAACGTGGCGGAAGGTCTTGTTACCGGACGGAAGATCCCCAGGGAAGAAGCGTACCGGACGGCAGGAAACGCGCTCGATAAAGTAGGACTTTCCGACCGGTACGATTACTATCCGTCCCAGCTTTCCGGAGGCCAGCAGCAGCGGGTCGGCATAGCGCGCGCCATAGCGGTAAACCCGGACGTTATTTTTTTCGACGAACCGACGAGTGCGCTGGACCCCGAGCTCATCGGGGAAGTGCTGACCGTTATGAAAAAGCTTGCAAAGGAAGGCATGACCATGATCGTCGTCACCCATGAAATGTCGTTTGCGCAGGACGTGGCGACGCACGTTATTTTTATGTGCGGCGGCGTAATCGTAGAACAGGGCTCGCCGAAGGAGTTGTTCGTAAATCCCAGAGAAGAACGTACGAAAAAATTCCTGAAACGCATTCTTCCTGCTGCCGATTACGCGATTTAGGCGGACAACATGCAGTACGTCCCGGGTGTCCGGATTTCAGTTCGTCTTTTTATAGCTCAGGACCGCCCAGGCATTAAAAAAAACAGCGGATGAACAGAGTGCCAGTAACTGGCCCCGTAAGTCAGCAACAGAACTGCCTTTGAGATATACCATGCGCATTGTTTCGATAAGATACTTGAGCGGGCTCGCAACACTGAGCGCGCGGGCCCACGCAGGCATGCTGGAAACGGGGGTATAGATACCGCTGATGAAAATCATCGTTATGACGAAAAAGAAAATCATGAACATTGCCTGCTGAACCGTCTCCGCGTAGTTGGAGATAACAAGGCCGAAACCGGAAATACCAAGTATAAAAATACCAGAAAAAATATAGAGTGTCAGAAGGCTGCCGGCAGGAACGAGTGCGTACACGAAGCGCGCGATAAGGAAACCGACTGTGAGTACGAGAAAGCCGACGATCCAGTACGGAATGAGCTTCGCGATTATGAGCGTAAACCGGTGAACCGGCGTTACGTTCATCTGTTCGATCGTCCCTTTTTCTTTCTCAAGGACGATGTTGAGCGCGGGAAGATAACCGCACAGCATTGCGAGGAGCATCACAAGAAGTGCGGGAACCATCGTGACGGGATACAGGAGATGGGGATTATAGCGGTACTGCGGAATAACCGTAAAATTTCCCGCGGCAGGCACTGACAGAGGGGAAAGCAGTCCGGACCGCAGGTCAGCGGAAAAATCCGCTACAATAACCGAAAGATAAGCGCTCCCCAGGCTGCCCTTTACCTGGTCAACACCGTTTGCCGCGATCATCACGTCCGCCTTCTTTTCGCTCATGAGATTACGTTCGAATCCGGCAGGGATTTCGAGCACGACATCAGCGCCGTTCCTGTCGATGGATCTGATGGCATCCGAATAATCCGTGGAAAAACCCGTGAGCCGGAATGTTCCCGACGATACGGCTTTTCTGACGAGGCGGGAAGAATATGACGAGTGGTCGGAGTCAACAACGAAAAGTTTTACCCGTTTGACTTCGAAATTCGCGGCGAGCGGCAGAAAGAGCATAATCATAACAGGCGACACGATAACCATCCTCATCAGGAACGGATTCCGGATGAACTGCCTGAATTCTTTTTCCAGCAAATACTTCAGCATTGTACCCTCCTACTCCAGACGTACTTTGAAATTTTTAAGGCTCACCGTTATAAGTACGGCGGCCATGAGTGAAAGCACCGCCAGCTCTCCCGTAATCGCGTGAAACCCGAGTCCCTGGATCATCAGCTTTCTGGCCGCCGAAATAAACCATTTCGCAGGAAGTATGTTCGCGATTACCTGCAGGAATACCGGCATATTATCAATAGGAAACATCATTCCCGACAGGAGCATAACGGGCAGCATAAGAGCCATGACCGATACCAGGAGTGCAGCGAGCTGTGTCTCCGCGACAGTCGAGATAAGAAGCCCGAGAGAAAGCGATACAAAGATAAAAAGGAGTGCCGTTACGATAAGCCAGAAAAAGCTTCCTGCAACCGGTACGCCGAGCATGAACACGGCAAGCACGAGTATAGTTGCGAGATTAAGACACGAAAGCACGAGATACGGAACGAGTTTCGAGAGAATAATAAGAATAGGCCGCATCGGAGAGACGAGCAGAAGTTCCATTGTCCCCTGTTCTTTCTCCCGCACGATGGAAACCGACGACATCATCGCGCAGACAAGCATAAGGATCATACCGATAACGCCGGGCACGAAATTGTACGCACTTTTCATTTCCGGGTTATAGAGGAGTCTCGTAGTCGCCGTTATCTGGTACGGAGTATCGCCGGTACCCGTAAGTTCCGCACGGCAGGAATTGATGATGCCCGTCGCATAGTTGACGCGCGATATTGCCGTGTTCGGATCAGAGCCGTCCGCTACGAGTGTGATTTCCGCTTCCCCCGTATGCGCAAGGTTGTCGTAGAAATCATTGCTGAATACTACCGCCAGACCGATCTTTCCCTCCCGGAACACAGTGTCGATCCCGTCGGGATCCGGCAGGCGCTGTACAACATCGAAATACTGACTGTGATCAAGCGCTTCAATAATCCGGCACGTAGCATAGTCATCCGACGGATCGCATACAGCGATCGAGGTGTTCCTTACTTCGGTATTGAGTGCATAGCCAAACAGGATCAGCATAACGACCGGAAGGATCAGAATGATTACCATCGTCCACCGGTCGCGGAATATGTGAATAAATTCCTTGCGCACAAATGAAAGAAATTGTTTCATGTCAGTCTGCCATCCTTTTCGCACCGCGCGCGAGCCGGTGGAAAACAGCATCCATCGATCCGCAGCCAAACGATTCACGCAACCCCCGGGGTGTATCGAGGGCCTGTATCTTTCCGTCTACCATTATGGAAACGCGGTTGCAGTATTCAGCTTCATCCATATAATGCGTTGTGACGAACACCGTAATGCCGCGCTCAGCTGCCTGATATATGAGCTCCCAGAATTGCCGGCGGGTAACCGGATCGACGCCGCCGGTCGGTTCGTCAAGGAATACTATTTTCGGGTTATGGAAAACAGCGACCGAAAACGCAAGTTTCTGTTTCCACCCGAGCGGAAGGGATTTTACGAACGTATCCTGCCCGTCGGAAAAACCGAGACCGGCAAGGAGATGATCGGTGCGGGGGCCGATCTCACTGTCGGGTACGCCGTAGATTCCGCCATAGAGCCGGATATTTTCACGGACAGTGAGGTCATCGTAAAGCGCAAACTTCTGACTCATATAGCCGATCGACCGTTTAATTTTCTCGCTTTCATGCCTGATGTCGAATCCGGCGACGAAGCCTGCCCCGGACGATGGTTTGCTGAGACCGCAAAGCATCCGCATTGCAGTCGTCTTTCCTGCACCGTTCGCACCGAGAAAGCCGAAAATCTCGCCTTCCCCGACGGAAAACGAAATGTGATCGACTGCCAGGAAGTTCCCGAATTTTTTCGTAAGGAGTTCTGTCCGGATTGCGTTCACTGCATTCCTCCCCGGCGGCCGCGCGAAACGTCCCGCGTCGAAAAACGCATAAAACAGTCTTCGATATCCGCGTCTATCCGGTGGACATCAACATCGGAATGTCCCTTTTCCCTGAGATACGCTGTGAGAGAAGATGGATCCACGTTCGAATCGGAAAACACAGCGTGATGTACCTCTCCAAACGTATAACAGCTTTCGACTCCGGGAAACGAGCGTACGTCATGAAGCAGGCGGAACATCGAGTTGCTCCGTACTGCATAGAGCGGCAGGTCAAATGAGGCACGGATCCCCGACGGCGTATCTATTGTCAGAAATGAACCGTTCTGTATCAGGGCAATCCTGTCGCAGCGCCCGGCTTCGTCCATATACGGCGTCGAGACAAGCATCGTGATGCCTTCTGCCTTCAGGTCCGCAAGCATATTCCAGAATTCACTGCGTGATACGGGATCAACACCGGTTGTCGGCTCGTCGAGAAGGAGAACGCGCGGCCTGTGTATGAGAGCACATGAAAGCGCAAGCTTCTGTTTCATGCCGCCGGAGAGTGCACCTGCCCGGCGTTTTTTAAACGGCTCGATCTGCCGGTAAATGTCAGCAATGAGACGGTAGTTTTCTTCGATTGTCGTACCGAACACGGTTGCGAAAAATGCGAGATTTTCTTCGACTGTCAGATCCTGATAGAGCGAGAATCTGCCGGGCATATAGCCGACACGGTCGCGTACGGCGCGATAATCCCGAACCGTATCGAAACCGTCCAGAAACGCACTGCCAGTCCCGGGAAGAAGCAGCGTTGCAAGAATTCTGAAAAGTGTGGTTTTACCCGCACCGTCCGGTCCGATAATTCCGAAGAGCTCGCCTCCGGTAACGTCGAATGATATATCTGAAAGCGCACGGACTTTCCCATAGTTCCGGGAAAGGTTCCGGACAGAAATAGTCGCGTCGTTCATTTTGTTATTTTCATCCCGCCATACATGCCGATTTTGAGATATCCGTCGTTTCTGACCGATACTTTCACAGCGTATACAAGATTCGTCCGTTCATTCCTTGTCTGTACGGTTTTGGGAGTGAATTCGGATTTATCGGAAATCCACGATACAGTACCATCGTATTCCCGGTACGCCTTATCCCCGTATTCCGACATAACCTTAACGCGCTGTCCGATTTTAATACGCGAGAGCTGGTCAGCCGTTATGTATGCGCGGAGATAGAGCTGACTTACATCGGCTACCTTGAAAAGTGCTTTCCCCGGCGAGGCGAGTTCGCCCGCCTCTGCATATTTCGCGAGCACTGTACCGTCGATGGGGCTCGAGACCGTTGCCCGCGCGATCTGGTCATCGAGTTGTGCGACCTGTATCGCGAGGGCAGAACTGTCCTCATCGATGCCGAGGCTGTTTGTTTCAAGCGTAAGCCGCTGCGCGGCGAGCTGTTTCTCAAGTATTGCAATGGTACTGTCGATGTCATCGAGCTGTTTCGTATTTGCCGCGTCAGACTTCAGAAGATTTTCTATGCGGGCTTTTTCCTTTTTTGCCGTAGCGATCTGCTGGACTGTCGCCGCTATTTGAACACTTACGTTGGGACGCCGGGCCTCGACACCTTTCCTGTTCGCAAGAAGCTGGCTGCGCCTCAGCTCGAGCTGAACCGTATCAATGCGGCCGACCGCCGTTCCTGCCGAAAGGACAGCTCCTTCATCCGCGGCGAGAGACAGTATTTTCCCGCTCACTTCAGCCGAGACGATTACCTCAGTCGCTCCGAAAGAACCGGAAGCGTCAAAATTATCCTCTCCAGCCCTGCACGAGGTAATAAGTATGGTCATAGAAACGGTCATAACAGACAGGACCGCCGTATATGTCGACAGGTGTTTCATATTCATGTTCTCCTTTTAGCTCAGTAATTGTTTGTGAACGCAAGATTGTATTCGGCGGACAGCAGCTGTACCTCACGGAGCGACTTCATCTGCCGTGCCTGACTTTCCGCATTGATTTCCCGTAAGAGGTCACTTACCGACATGGTGCCGTTCTCGACCCGCTTTTCCGCTGTCGCTTTGATTGAACTTCTGAGTGCAATAATCTCGTCGTCGTCGTCAAGCATCGTCTTGAGTTTTGCCATCTCGCTCCGCTGCTGTTCGCAAACGAGCGCCTGATTATAGGTGAAAAGATCCCGTTGTACTTTCACGCCGGCGATTTCCGTATCGATTTTTCCGAGATTGTCCCTGAGCGTATAAAAGCCGTCAAGCGGCCACGAAAAACGGATTCCGCCGACCCAGAAACCGGAAGGATCGTCCGAGAGCATGTTCAGCGCAGGGTTCCCGTATCCAGTCTGCAGAAACACGGAAACTTTAGGCTGAACTCCGGCAAGTACCAGTTTTTTCTGTGCATCAAGTACATTGATTTTCGCATCGAACAGCGCAAACTCCGGCCTGCAACCGGCGACAGAAGGTATATCATGGCTGTGGTCAGCAGCAGACCCGCCGTCCTGCCCCGCTGCAAGGGGATCGGCAGGTGTCGAAAAAACGGCGGCGGAATCAATTTTTTCACCGGTAATCCGCTCAAGCATTGCACAATATGACTTCCGTCCTGAAAGCAACGCGGTCCTGCTCTGTAAGGCATTCAACTTTTCAAGTCTGATTTCGTCAAGGTCGGTACGGGTCGCAATGCCGTTTTCAACGCATGCCTGAACACGGTTGTAGTTTGTGTTCAGCTCATCCAGTAAAAGATCGTTCTGTACGAGCTGCGAGTCAAAAAGCAGTATAGCAAAAAAGACCTGATTAACGCGGTCGCGGAGCGCATAAAGATCGGTTTCCAGCATTTTGCGGTCAGCGTCGGCAGAAGCTTCAGCGACCGAACGTTGAGAAAGAGCCGCATTACCATCCCAGAGCGTCTCGCTGATTTCACCGGTTATCTGGTATTGAGCGGTGGAAGGCGTAGATATTGATATACCCGGTACCGGGATCGACACGTGCGTTACATCGGACTGATCCGTAGCCTTGCCGGATACCGAAAGCCGGGGCAGGAAACCCGCGACCGCCGCACTGACCGAATAATGCTCGGCTTTGTCGATAAGGCCGTACTGCCTGATAAGCGGATAGTTCGCGCGGGCAGCTTTCTGGCACCAGCCGAGGGTGACAGTTTTAGTCTCGGGATACAGCAATACCGGCAGCAACGCAAGCGCGATTGCCATGAATCTTTTCATATCGAGTCCTCCGAAATTTTATGTTTAACTGCAATTGTCCGAAAGGCGGTATCTCAACCGCCGGAATCTCAGGGCCCGAGATTTCTCAATACGATCTCGATGTTTTCTTCCCTGCGTTTGAGCAGTAAGTCCCGCACACCCGCGTCGTCAAGATGGAGTGCGCTCTTCATGATAGGGATGCCGAGGAACGGCATAATATTAAGTGAAAGCATAGTGACCACGAAATCAAACGCCGACATGGGACGGATAGTCCCCTTCCTGATTTCTTCTTTAAGCTCGCGCTCAAACTGGGCGAATACCATACCGATATTTGGTGCGACAATAGTTTTCATAGCATTGAGGCGCTCAGGATTGGTGATCAGTTCGTTGATGATCAGGAACGGCATCTGCGGATTTTCGAGCAATAAGTCGTAATGAGACACTATTTTCCGCCGGACCTTTTCCTTGAAGGTAATCGGCTCGCTGCTTATATTGAGAATCTCCTCTACAAAGAGTTTCACCTTTTCAGCAAATACCGCCTCGAACAGCCGGTCTTTCGTCCGGAAATAGTAATGGACGAGTGCCTGATTGCAGCCGGCGGCCTTTGCAATTTCAGTCGTTGAAGTAAGCGCAAAACCTTTATTCAGAAACAGGCGTTCCGCCGCATCACGGATTTTCTGTTCCATTGAATCGTCATCCTGTTTTTCCATATCGTACAGCCTCGTGTTAATACAAGTGTTTAATACACCTATTAAACACTTGTATTAACAATACTGATTTCCGTAAGGCCTGTCAAGCAGGAAAAGGAAGATGACCTGGAACTGTTTATAATCCCGCCATAGGAATCAGACTTTTTCGTTTAAATTATTCCGGACACTAATGAACCAGCTTATTCTTTTTTCCCAACCTCTTGCAGCACATTGACTACTTCATTCTGAAACTTTTCCGGTTCTTCAATAGTAATAAAATGTGCCGAATGTTCAAACCAGATGACCTTTTTTACAGGTGCTTTTACTTTGTCGCAATATTCAACAACCAGCTGCGGGTTGCAGGCTATCACATGATCGTTAACCCCTTCAAAAAAATAGAGCGGAACAGTTGTTTCTTTCAGGTCTGCAGGTTGACCGAATGCTTCTTTATTTTTACCTACATACGTTGCCGAAAAGTTTTTTCCCTTTTGCAGAAGATCAAGATACCCATCAAAATAATACGGCGACTGCATCATCAGCTCATCAAGATTGAGTGAAAGATTATGATGTCCTCCGTATTTTATGACAAGATCGATATACGGAAAATGGTCTTTTTCAATTCTTGCAAGCCCTTCTGTGTCACCGCTCTTTTCAAGGACAGAGTGCAGCCAGACATAAGTCCGTTTTACAGATTCTGAGTTATTCATTATCTGTCCGATTCCGATATATGCATGGAAAAGTTCCGGATGGATTTTAACAAGGTACATTCCCAATGCACTGCCGAAAGAATGCCCGATCAGATAAATTTTTTTCTTGTGGAATGTTTCCTGCAAATAATGAATGAGGACAACTGCATCATCAGCAATTTGCCCTTCTGATATTTTTGAGGTGTCCATTCCCTCATGGTAAGACAATGCAGTACCGCGCATGTCCCAGTTAACATAAATAAAATTTTCTTTCAGCTTTGCATCATACATATATGAATACATCATAAGTGATGATCCCGGGCCTCCATGCAGATACAGCAATATCGGATTGTCGCGAGTATTATCAGACTGAATAAGCAGCTGTTCATCACAACCGTTAATATTTACGGTATAGAATTCTTCGATGTGATTCTGATTGATATTAATTGTTTTTGATGCAATCGCTTTTTGTGCATCACCAGTTTGCGATGCACAACCAAAATACGCTGTGATGCAGACCAATAACACAAATACTTGTTTTAGTTTCATACGGAACTCCTTTATGTTGATGAACAGTCACGTACCGCCGGCAAAGCCGGCTTGATGTGAACCGCTCAAAGCGGTTTATTTTGTGATCAAATCCAGTTGCTTGTCGGATTTCTCCTGGTCCTGTATATAGAGTCTGCTGAATAAGAGATAAATCTATACAAAACAAATAAAAGGGTATAAAATTCCACTAAAGATGTACA
>JALCCK010000051.1 GCA_022640795.1 Treponema sp. | reverse complement strand
ATCGTCCGCCGGATGCAAAACCGTTCGAGAGTCTCATACCGCTGCCGGAAGTCATAGCGGCTTCGACCGGCAATTCGACCGCCAGCAAAAAAACGGAAGCAATGTACAACCGCATGCTGCAGGAACTAGGTCCGGAATTTACGATTCTGCGTGAAATTCCGGTCGAATCAATAGAACAGACGGCCGGAGCATGCATTGCGGAAGGTATCAGCCGGCTGCGGGCGCGGAACGTCGAACGCATCGCGGGATACGACGGCAAATACGGTAAAGTCGTCCTTTTTGACGAGGAAGAGCGCGATACGCTTTCCGGGCAGACGATGCTGTTCGATATGCCGAAAGCCGCCGGAAAAACAACGCGGCGGGAAACCGCTGCGGAACCGTCCGGTGAAAGCTTTTCCGCACAAACCGGAAAGACGGCCGCAGAACAGACTGCAGTAAGGAAGGATCAGCCTGATTCAGCGGAAAAAACACCGGTACTGTCTGTATCTGCCCCGGGAGTTCTGACGGAACAGGATTCGCCGCACAAAACGTCAGGCAGTCATACCGCCGGTCAAAACCGGGACGGACTCAACGACGAACAGTTTGCTGCCGTCACTGCCGCGGAATCTGCCGTTGCGGTGATTGCAGGATCCGGAACAGGAAAAACAAAGACGCTTGTCGCCCGCATCGCGTATCTCATAGAATCGTGCGGCGTCAGACCGGAAGAAATCACGGCCGTCACCTTTACCAACAAAGCTGCGGCGGAAATGCGGGAACGGCTTGAAAAACGGCTGGGCGGAAAACAGAACATCCGCGGCCTTACCGCCGGCACATTTCACGCCGTCTGCCTGCAGCTGCTGGACGACCGGCCGATTCTTTCCGAAACCGAAGCTCAGTTTCTTGTCCGGAATATCCTCGAATCGCAGAACAGCAAAAAACCGGCAAAAGCTGTACTCAGGGCTATTTCCGATATAAAAAACGGTGTACCCGTTCAGGAAGCAGGAATCGACACGGCCGTCTATGAATCCTATTGTGCGCAGTTAAAAGAAATGGGACTGCGCGATCTGGACGACGTGCTGCTCGACGCACTCAGTCTCGAACAAACAGGCAATCCGATGTTCACGTACCTGCTGATCGACGAATTCCAGGATACTAATCCCGTACAGCGCAAACTGGTCCGCCGCTGGAGTACCGGCGGGAAAAATATTTTCGTCATCGGAGATCCCGATCAGTCCATCTACGGATTCCGCGGCGCACGCTCGTCGTGTTTTTCGGAACTGCAGCAGGATTTCCCGGCGCTGCGGATTATTACGCTGCGGAAAAATTACCGGTCTACGCCGGAAATCATCGCCGGCGCCCTGCCCGTCATCGCGCACAATTCCGGTAAAAAAAGGGAACTTGCGGCAACACAGCCGGCCGGTGCGGCAGTCCGCGTACTCACTGCCGGCAGTACGCTTTCCGAAGGTATCTGGATTGCAAAGGAAATAGCCGGCATGACCGGCGGGCTCGGCATGCTCGACGCACAGAACTGTGCACCGGACCGGCGGAACGTCAGACCTTTTTCGGATATTGCCGTACTCTGCCGGACGCACCGCCAGCTCGGAAGCATCGAATACTGCCTGCAGCACGATAGTATTCCGTATGTCGTCTCCGGCCGCGGCAGCGAACTTGACGATCCGGCCGTTCAGGGCGCACTGGCCTTTTTCCGCTTTCTCAGGAATCCGGCCGATACGGTCGCGCTCACTGCAGCACTGTGTCTCGTCCGGAATCTGTCCGTGAAGCAGGCTCATAAAATCATGGCGGCAGATGAATACGGAAACGGACCGGATCCGGCCTGGAGCAGCAGCATCACGCACGAAAAACGGTATATGCTGCTCAAAAAAAACGGCTGCCCGCAGGAATTTCTTGCCGACATCGATACATACCTGCCGCAGCTGGATACAAAACAGCCGCAGATTCTGCTCGAACAGTGGACCGCGGAACACGGTAAAAACAGCGCGACGGAACAGCTGCTGAACCTTGCCTCTTTTCACCTGACAATGGCGGAACTGCTGGATATTCTGACGCTCGGAAAAGAAGCCGATCTGCACCGGGCATCCGGTAAAAATTATGCGGCCGGTGCCGTCCAGCTTATGACGCTGCACGGCTCGAAAGGACTGGAATTTCCGGTCGTATTTCTCGCCGGCATAGACAAAGACAAACTGCCGCTCGAACGGAAAGGAGCTGCGGTCGACATCGAAGAAGAACGACGGCTGTTCTATGTCGGAATGACGCGTGCAAAAGAAGAACTCGTTCTGTCGGCCGCAGCACCGGTCTCCGCTTTTCTGTCGGAACTGCCCGACAGCGTACAACACTGCGCACCGGCCCTTCACCATCGCGGTCAGGAAACGCAGCAGCTTGAACTGTTCTGATCAGGCCGCACGGGACATACCGCAAAACAATGATTGCTACTTTCAGCAAAAATCAGTACCATACAACCGGATGAATAATCCGGGAGAACGTAACAGATGAACTATTTTGAACCGGGACAGCTAGTAGAAACAAAAATTGTCGCGATTTCAGGCGATACCATATTTCTTGATCTGAACATGAAAAGCGAGGGCACGCTTGACAGTGTGGAACTGACGGGGCCGGACGGAAAACTGACGGTACAGGAAGGCGATACCGTCAAAGCTTATTTTATTTCTTCAGAAAACGGCGAAATGCATTTTACAACAAAACTGAGCGGCGACAAGGCTGATAAATCCGTACTGGAGAATGCCTTCAAAAACGGTATTCCGGTCGAAGGGCATGTTGAACAGGAACGAAAAGGCGGATATGAAGTCAAGATCGGGGCGTGCCGTGCGTTCTGTCCGTATTCGCAGATGGGTTTTCGGGAAAAGAAAGAACCCGCGTTTTATATCGGGCGGACACTGACGTTCAAAATTCAGGAATACAGTCAGGACGGACGGAATATCATCGTTTCCAACCGGACGATTCTTGAAGAAGCGGCAAATGAAAAAATTGCACAGCTCGCACAAACAGTAAAAGAAGGCATGACTGTAAGCGGAACGGTAAAAACACTGCATCCGTACGGTGCGTTTGTAGACATAAACGGATTTCAGGCGTTGCTTCCCGTCTCGGAAATAGCAATTACCCGTATAGATGATATTCACAATGTTCTGAAAGAGGGACAGGAAATAAAAGCAAAGATACTAACGGTTGACTGGGCGCACGAACGTATGTCGCTCAGCATGAAAGCCCTTCAGGAGGACCCGTGGGATACCGTTACGTCAAAATATGCGGTCGGATCAAAATATGACGGCAGCATTTCGAGAATCGTACCGTTCGGTCTGTTCGTAACGCTGGAACCGGGCATAGACGGACTCGTCCATATTTCAAAACTTCCGGACACCGGCGGAAATACAAATTTAAGTAAAGTATACAAGACCGGAACCAAAATGACCGTCGAAATCGAAAAAATAGACGCTGCGGAACGCCGTATTTCTCTGAAACCGACAACATCGGTCGAACAGGATGAAACGACGGAAAAATATATGGAAGACCAGGACAGTTCCGATATGTACAACCCGTTTGCTGCGTTACTCAAAAAAAAGTAGAGCCGGAATTCCTGATAAAGCGTTCAGTTCTGGAGGTTTTCATGAATACGGTAACAAAAACATGGTTATGGCTTTCCATTGCGACAACCGGAATCGGAGCATTTCTGCTCTACCCGATCGGCAGTGCAATGATGAACGTTCTTTTTATTGTGATAAAAATCGGTATGGCTGCAGGTATTATACTGCTGCTGGCCGGGAGCAGCAGAGGTTTTCCGGTCTGGTGCCTGTTCAGCGCGGGCGCTGTTGTCATGACGATACTGAAATGGCACGCCGTGGGACAGGCAACCGTCCTCTTTATAACAGCTCTTGTTGTCGATATTCTGATGCCTGCGGTTGCCTGGTTTCTGAAAAATCGAAATTCATAGGAACAAAAATCATCAGCGGTGTGCTTTCCCGGTGATCTCCTGTACTGTCAGACAGAGTATTTTTACCGCATGAAGCATCGCATCAGTATACGAAGGAACACCGGGGAAACCATAGTGCGTCATCAGAAGATTCAGGGCCGGAATTTTTTCAGCATCATCCGTAAGTTCCGTTATAAGGCCGGTTCCGGCGACGCTTTCGTATTTCATTCCCCAATCGCAGGCAGCAGGACCTTTTATCAATTCAAGAGCTCTGTCTATTTCGAATCCTGCACGGTTGTCCGCGGCCGACAGATCAAGTTTCCTGCCTGCTGTGGCACAATGAAAATACAATTTCAGTTCCGTATCCCAGGAAAATCCATAATTCAACGGAACTATGTAGGGAGCCGCTCCAGTATTGAGTGCCACATGGCAGACTGTTCCCCCTTCAAGGATCTGTTCAAGCCCGGTACGTGACATAACAGCTCTGTCGTTTCTCCGCATATATTTTTCCCCTTTATGATTACGGACAGCAGGCGTTCCCTGTGTCCGCAGCATCTTTAAAACGTTTCTTTGTACAACAAAAACAGCGGAACTATGAACGCTCGGTAGATAGTGCCAGCCGGATACCCAAATAAACCAGCAGTGTTCCCATTGCCTTGTCAACGAGCATCGTTACGAACTTCTTTTTCAGCAGCATATCGGCGAGCCGTCTGATCAGTATGATGAGAATAAGTTCCACCAGAACACCGGCCAGGACCGTAATAAAACCGAGGTACAGAATTTGAAAGGAATATTCTCCTCTGTCGGTTCTGACAAACTGCGGCAGAAAAGACAGAAAAAAAATGATACTTTTCGGATTCAGCAGTCCGACAAAAATTCCTTTCTGATAAGCGCCCCATACGGAGCGTTTGTTCTCAGATACTTTACCGATATCGATGCTGTCCGATCCTGACAGTATTGCCCTCACGCCAAGATAAACAAGATAGACGGCTCCGGCTGTTTTGATTATGGTGAATGCAACCAGCGAAGCGGATAATACAATCGCAAGACCGCAGGCAACAAGAACGACATGCACCGTTGAACCGGTTGCCGTTCCCAGACTGGACGCAATGCCATGACGTCGTCCCTGCGCTATTGTGTTCGATACTACATAAACCATCTCGGGACCGGGAGAAATATTTATAAGCAAAACAGCAATAGAAAAACCGATCCAAAAGCAGGAGTCTATATTCAACATACAATAATACTATCAGTAAAGTGTCAGAACAATCAAGAAGCCGCGGCCGGGAAGTTTCTTCTTTTTATGCAAACGATACGAATACCGGCCCGGAAAAATAACCTGTCCTACTCAGAAACAGGCAGCGGTACATTCCGGCAGGTCGGACAGAAACAATGCAAGTGAATTGCAGGGGCTTTCACTGAAGATCCAGATCAAATACGTCGAGTTTTTTCCCGTCAGGTTTACCGGTCCCGTCCCAGTCGAGCGTCCCGTTGCACTGATGACACCACCAGATAGTCTTTAAATATTTTTTTTCGAGCAGCGGCGGAATACAATCTGAGAAAGGTTTAGCGTCCGGGTGCAGTTCTTTCATAAAATGGTAGAGCCCCTTCGTTCCTTTACTGGCATTACACGACCGGCATGCCCATATCTGGTTATGAATGCCCTGAATACGATCGCATGTCGCGCAGCGTTCGTTAATACAAAGAGACCGTGGAACAATGTGCTCCCACTGCAGATGACCGGTTGCTCCGCAATACGCACACACTTTTTCAGCAGTAACCAGTTCCCGGTCTTCACGAAGGATATCGGACCATTTTTTCTGGTCATCACGAAGCTGCCGGAACGTTGTCTTTATAAATCCATATGCGTTTCGTTTTGCATCGGGCCCGAGTGCGGCTTTTGCAATAATCTTTGCATACTGATAGAAAATCAGATCACGAATTGTTCGAACTTCACGGTCCGGCATAATGGCTTCCTTTCTGAACTGTTTTTTCTGACTGGTAACTATACAGGTGAAAAACGCTTCCGGTCAAAGAACTATAGGCCTCCGGCAGTTTTTTGTAAAGACTGAAATATTTACAATTATTCACGACGACTGCGAAAAAACAATACGGAATATCTCTTCAGCTGTCGCTCCGTTCGTACCCAAAGACACCCGGAACAAAAAAAACGTTTCTGGAAAAATTTTACAAGATATACTATGATAGTTCCAGGGTACCAAAAATGACAGAGAAAAATTCTAAATTTGCAATAACAAAAAGTAATCGGAAAAAAATATTACATCTCATCTGGAAACGGGAGGCTATTTCACGTGCAGATATTGCCAAGCTGTTAGATTTAACGCCGGCAACCATATCGGCGAACGTGGTTGAACTCGTCAAACAAAAATTTGTACGAATGGAAAAAATAGGGGATTCGTCCGGCGGTAGAAAACCGATTATCCTTGAAATAGACGGCAGGGGCTTATTGTAATGCTTATAACTTCTCACTGGCTGCTTATTCTGTGCGCCGGTTTTATTATGGGACTGGATAAAGGCGGCATAAAACCGGTCGGGGTTCTCTCTATGTATCTGATTACAACAATCGTCACACCTGCCGAAATGCTGGGAATTTTTGCACCGCTGCTGCTGCTAGGTGAGCTTTATCCGGCGTTCCATTACAGAAAAAGCAGAAACTCAACAGCCGTCGGCAGCTTTTTGCCATGGGTTTTGCTGGGACTTGCAGCAGGTGGCATGATCGGACGGCACATTGATGCAGCCGGTTTCAATAGTGCCATTGCCTTTTTTATACTGCTCATGGCAGTATTGTTAACTTTTTCTGAATTCGGACATCTTGATTTTCCACGAAACGCTGACGGCATCATGACGATCGGACTCGGGGTTCTGGCAGGACTCTCATCCATTCTGGGAAACGCGGCAGGCGCGGTAACCAATCTGTACTTTCTGCATAAAACCGATAACAAAAAAACATTTCTGGGAAGCAGTTCCTTTCTCTATTTATTCATCAATTCGACTAAAATCATTATTTATCTGTTATTCTGGTCAGTATTCAGTCGTATATCACTCTTGATCTCTTTATTCATGGTCCCTGCAATTTTTGCGGGGGTGCTCGCGGCTACGCTGATTATTAAATTTATTCCGGAAAAAGTATACCGGATTATTGTGATTATATCCGTTTATTATGTCGGGATAGCGTTTCTGATTGCCGCCCTGTAAGTTCACGCGGACTATGACATACTGTTCACATAAGAATGTAAAACCCGGTATTTCAGGATTGATTTCGGGATATAAAAACCAGAAAATTTAGATACAGCTGAATTCTTTCCAAAGTACAGTCACAAACTTCCCCGGAATTCGTTCAATTCTGCTTTTTGTTGCATTTCTGAATCGGGTGAAGTATCATGAAAACATGAATCGCTTCTTATGCCGCATACAGAAATGGCGTTTCGACAAAAAAATGCGGGTCTTTGTCTCGCTGAGTATCGCCTGCACGACAACGTTCATCCTGATCGCATCAGCCGTCCTGTTCTGGCTTATATCGGTAGACAATTCACGCAAAACAACGGAATACCAGCTGTCCATCATGGCTGATAATTTTGCCGCTGATTTTAACCGGTACAAGGATATGGCTGTCGCCCTTACCCTTAACAGTTCCGTACAGGAATATCTGTCGTTTCCCCGAAAAGAAAACGCAAAACAGTATTATACCTACGCTTCGCTTGCAACTGAAATGCTTTTAAGTACCTGTAATCTTAATCCCAATGTTTATGCCATTGCGGTCATGAATAATCAGGAAAATGATTTTATTATAAAGTTGCATAATTCGAGATATCTCAGCAGCTTTAAATCAGTATATAAGAATGATTTCTCACAGAGTCTGCCACTCGGAAGTAAAATGCTGCGGCTGACATATAATAACGCGTATACAAAATCTGATATCAAGACGTTGAATATTTATTTTCCACTCTACTCGGTCAATATCATCAACAAACAGCTCGGAAACATGTGTATTTCTCTTTCCAACGACCAGTTATTTCAATTATCTCATCTTCCGGCCGGGGAAAATGATTCCTGTCTGTATTTTCTGGACAGTCACGGCACAATACTGGCAGCTGCCGATACGAGTGTGAACAAAATGCCGTTCCCCTATTTCAACCGTATAACGAATGAAAGCGGCAGCTTCTGGGTAAGTCGAAATCTATATATTTATCGGAATATCAGGGGATGGGGATATTATCTGGTTCAGAAAATTCCGAAAAACGCACTGTTCGTCAATTCTGTCCATATATTTTTACTGCTCATGGTCGTCATACTTTTTATGGTTGCGGCGGGTATTTTCTTCTCTGATAAAATAGTTAATATCGCATACCGTCCGCTTAACAACATTCTCAAAGCAATGGATCTGGTCAGAGCGGACAAACTTGGAATGAGAATTGATAAAACGCGACTCGGAGACGACTTTGCCAGCCTTGCCGCGGGATTCAATAAAATGATGGATGAAATAGAACATCTTGTTCTACAAATCAAACAGGATCAACAGGAAAAAAGCAGAATACAGCTGAATGCTCTTCAGTCACAGATACAGCCGCATTTTCTGTACAATACGCTGGAATGTATTCACTGGCAGGCGCTGGCGGATGGGAACCGGGAAGTTGCGAAACTCGGCATGGCGCTGGCGTCGTATTACCGGCTGTGTCTGAGCGGCGGGAAAGATATCATTCCGCTCCGTCAGGAATTGCAGCATGTAAAAAACTACCTTCTGATAGAAAATATGCGCTACGGGAACATTATCGAAAGCGAAATTTCAGTCGGACAGGAGCTGTTTAAGGTTCAGATCCCCAAAATTTCCCTGCAGCCTCTTGTTGAAAATGCTATCAAGTACGGAGCGCGACTCAAAGAAGGGATAAAAGCGTATCTTAAAATCACAGCCGAAAAAACGATATCAGGTGTTTATATCTACATAGTAAATGATGGGAACGGTATATCTGAACAGGAAATAACGCGCATAACCGGTTTACTTTCGCAAACGGCAGCTGATAGTCCGGGATATGGTATACGGAATGTTCACCGTCGTATTCAGCTCTTTTTCGGTACGGAATACGGACTTTCATTCAGCAGCAATGCTTTTGGCGGAATCACCGTCTGTGTTCATATTCCGTATACCAGCGCAGCTTCCGGAGAAGGAGTACCCGACGATGTATAATATTCTGATAGTTGATGATGAAAAAATGATCTGCGAGGGAATCCGCAAGTCGATTGACTGGGATCAGCTGGAAATAGAGACTGCTTTCGTTGCGTTTTCCGGAACAGAAGCGTTATCGGTCATTGCAAAAAATAAAATCGATATTGTCATTACCGATATAAACATGTCGGGGATGACCGGACTGGAACTTATCAGCACGATACGGCGGCAGAACCCCGCCATACGGATTCTGGTACTTACCGGATACGACCGGTTCGACTATGCGCGGGACTGTCTGCGGATGAGTGTCGCTGATTTTCTTTTAAAACCGGTTGACGAGACCGTTCTTGCCGGTGTAGTCCGAAATCAGGTTAAAATTCTTGATCATCTGTCAAAAAACATGGTACATCAGCGGAAGCAAAGTCTGTCCGATCAGCTGGAAATAGAAAGACTGGTAACGGATCTGCTGCATCGTCATAGTCGTACTGAAACAGATTATCCGAAACTTTTCAGTAAATATCAGTTTGATCCTGACGTTACGCTGCAGGTCGCATTGCTGCTGCCCGGCGAAAGTATTATGTCGGGTCCGAAGACTGACCGCATATCGGCAGAGGCAATCAGAAACATCTGTATTCTGCTGGTAGATGCACAGTCGGCCGGTATCAGCGTGATCGATACGGACGGAAAAGTCGTTGTAACCTTCTTTATCGGTGTGGGAAACGAAACGTTAGATGCGGAACTCGAAAAACTCACAAAAATTCTGAAAACGGAATATAATTACCTGCCAAAAATTATTGTCGGTACACCGGTCTCAGGATATGAAAATCTGCATCTGTCCTATAATGATGCAGTATGGAAACTGGAAAAGGAACAAAACTCTATCAAAAATTTACTGAATTCGGGGGTTCCGCGGCAGAAGACAAATACATTCCGTGCAGCGTACGAAGAACTTAAAATAAAAATTGGAGACGCTGTAGACGATCAGCCGCGTATCATGCAGCTGTATGAAGTGTTCAGACAGGCGGTCGGAACATTCAGCCTTTCGTCGGACGATATCGATAAATGCTGTTTCGATCTAGTTTCCTATGCGTATTTTTGCAGTCTCGGTATATCCAGCAGCATGACTGACAAAATGCTGCATAAACTGGGGCAGATGCTTGCTCATGCCGAAAAGGATGATGCACTGGACATAACACAATCATGGTTGCTCAAATTATATGGTGAAGATGATGACGAAGCACATGGTATCGTCGCAAAAGCAAAGGCATACATAGACGCGGAACTCGAAACGAATCTGTCGGTTACAAATCTGGCCGACCGGTTGTGTGTCACGCCGAATTATTTTTCACGGCTGTTTCGCCGGCACACCGGAGAAGGCTGCAATGAATATATAGTACGAAAACGGCTGGAAAAAGCGCAGCTGCTGCTGACCGAAACTAATCTGCCGGCAGGTAAAATAGCCCTGTCTGTCGGTTATAACGATATAAACTATTTTTCTCTGGCATTTAAGAAATTTACCGGACTTTCCCCGACTAAATATCGAAAAGCAGCCCGGTCCCAAAGATAGATTTTTCCAGAAAAGCAGTTGTTTTTTCAATATTATGTACTCCTGTACCGTGCTAAAATACGGAAAATCAGGAGTATATTATGAGAGACAGAAAACACGCAGAGGAGAAAGCACGGGTACTTGTATCGCAAATGACACTCGAAGAAAAGGCTTCGCAGTTGCGATTTGATGCACCGGCGATACCGCGTCTGCATATACCGGCATATAACTGGTGGAATGAAGCATTACACGGAGTTGCCAGAGCCGGGACAGCAACGGTATTTCCGCAGGCTATAGCACTGGCGGCAATGTTCGACGATGCCATGATGGAAAAAATCGGTGATGTTATCGCAACAGAGGGGCGGGCAAAATACAATGTACAGTCATCACACGGAGACCGCGATATCTATAAAGGATTGACGTTCTGGTCGCCGAATATCAATATATTCCGCGATCCGCGATGGGGACGCGGTCATGAAACCTACGGAGAAGATCCCTATCTTACCTCCCGGCTCGGCGTAGCTTTCGTCAACGGAATGCAGGGTGATAAACCGGTTATGAAAGTTGCAGCCTGTGCTAAACATTTTGCCGTACACAGCGGACCGGAAGCACTCCGGCATCAGTTTAATGCAGTAGCATCACAGAAGGATATGCGTGAAACCTATCTGCCGGCATTCGAAGCGCTTGTAAAAGAAGCACACGTAGAAGCCGTTATGGGAGCCTATAACCGGACGAACGGTGAACCGTGCTGCGGCAGTACGACGCTGCTGAAAAAAATACTGCGCGACGAATGGGGATTTCAGGGACACGTCGTATCCGACTGCTGGGCAATCCGTGATTTTCATGAACATCATAAAGTGACTAAAAATGCGGAAGAATCCGTAACCATGGCATTAAAAGCCGGCTGCGACGTCAACTGCGGCTGCACATATCAGCACATACTTGATGCCTGTAAAAAAGGACTGATAACGGAAACCGAAATTACGCAGGCTGCTGTGCGGCTGTTTACAACCCGCTGTCTGCTCGGACTGTTTGACGGAAGTGAATATGATTCCATCGGATATGAAGTTGTCGAATGCAAGAGCCATACCGATCTCGCCGTCGAAGCGGCCCGCAAAAGTATCGTTCTGTTGAAAAACGACGGGATTCTTCCATTAAATAGAAATAAGATACATTCGCTGGGTGTCATCGGACCGAATGCGGACAGCCGGGCAGCGCTGGTCGGGAACTATCACGGCACCTCTTCCCGGTATAGTACCGTACTTGAGGGTATACAGGATGAAGCCGGCAGCAATATACAGGTCCGGTATTCCCAGGGATGCGGACTGTTTAAAGACAGGGTAGAATCACTGGCCCAGCCTCAGGACCGTACCGCAGAAGCTCTTGCGGTTGCAGAATTGAGTGATGCTGTCATACTCTGCCTCGGACTGGACGAAACGCTCGAAGGAGAAGAAGGCGATGCAGGTAATGGCTATGCCTCTGGAGATAAAAAAGATCTTGAGCTGCCGGAATCGCAGCGTGAACTGCTCCATACACTGCTTGCCTGCGGTAAACCGGTAGTCGTCGTCGTATTGTCGGGAAGCGCACTGAATCTGTCGGAAGCCGACGAGAAAGCCGCTGCTGTTCTGCAGGCATGGTATCCCGGAGCCCGCGGCGGAAAAGCAGTTGCCGATATTCTGTTCGGAAACCGGTCGCCGTCGGGTAAACTTCCCGTCACGTTTTACCGGAATCTTGACGGCCTTCCGGCGTTTACCGATTACTCGATGAAGGGTCGCACCTACCGGTATCTGGAACGGGAACCACTCTACCCGTTCGGATTCGGACTGACCTACGGTAATGTTGCGGTAACAGCCGTCGAAATAACAAACACGGTCGCAGCCGGAACAGACATACAGATTTCCGTTACGCTGACAAATTCAAGCGACACCGCCACGGAAGATGTTCTGCAGATCTATATAAAAGACACGGATTCTCCTGCCGCCGTACGCAACTGGAGTCTGTGCGCTTTCTGCCGCATTTCATTCGGTTCCGGTGAAATAAAAACCGTTGACCTCTCCGTTCCGGCCGACGCACTGACCTGCGTCGACGAAGCCGGAAACCGGGCCGTTACCGGCCATCACTTCATCGTGTATGCCGGAACAAGTCAGCCGGATGCAAGAAGCATAGCTCTGACCGGCCGGCAGCCGGTACAGCTTGAACTGAAATTATAAAAACTAAGCGGGAATGTCAGTTTTTTATAGATTCCCGCCCTTTTTTTCTATATTTTTCCGGACTTTCCAATGGTACGCTAAAGATGAAAGTAACCAGTAGCACGGGTTCCGTGCCGCGTGGCTACCGCCAATGTTTTATAGGAAGTCACTGATTGTACCTCCCTGTACAATCAGTTTCTGCAGTTTGCCGCAGCGTTGCTGCTTACCAAACTGCGATTCGCGGCCTCCTGCCGCGTGGCTACCGCCAATGTTTTATAGGAAGTCACTGATTGTACTTCCCTGTACAATCAGTTTCTGCAGTTTGCCGCAGCGTTGCTGCTTACCAAACTGCGATTCGCGGCCTCCTGCCGCGTGGCTACCGCCAATGTTTTATAGGAGGATTTTATGAAAAAAAGCAGGATTATGGTTGCTGTTCTGAGTGCGGCATTAATTCCGTTCACACTGTTTGCCGGAGGAAAAAAAGAAGCTGCCGCCGGCAGTCAGACAACAAAAAAAGAGATTGTCTTCTGGAATATCGGTATGGAAAATCCGGACAGAGGAATTATGGAAGGAGCCGTAAACACCTTCAATGGAGAATCTTCCGATTATGCGATAACGAATGTTCCTATTCAGAATGATTCGTACAAGCAGAAACTCGTTATTGCGATGAGTTCAAAGGAATGTCCTGATATGTATACGTCGTGGACCGGCGGACCGATGATCGAATATATCAAGTCAGGATATGCGCAGCCGCTCGACAGCCTCTACAACAGCAGCGAACTGCCGGGCCGCCTCATGAAAGCCGCTATAGCCCAGGCAACTTATCAGGGAAAACTTTATGCAATCCCCGTTCTGAACGTAGCAATTGCGGGAATTTTCTACAATAAAGAAATGTTTGCAAAATACAATCTGACGGTACCAAAAACCCTTTCGGAACTGGAGAAGGATTGTGATGTTCTGGTTAAAAACGGAATAGTTCCGTTTGCGCTGGCAAACCGGTCAAAATGGACGGGATCCATGTATTTTGTCAGTCTTGCGACACGGAAAGGTGGACTTGAGCCGTTTGCGAAAGCTGTTGCCGGAACCGGTTCGTTCACGGATGACTGCTTTATTTATGCCGGACAGAAAATACAGGAATGGGTAAAAAAAGGATATTTCCCTGAAGGCGTCAACTCTCTGAGTGAAGATGACGGACAGTCCCGCCAGCTCATGTATCAGGGGAAAGCAGCGATGCTGTTGTGCGGTTCCTGGTATGTCGGAAATTTTAAAAACGACAGTGAAGAATTCTATAAAAAAATAGGCTGGTTCTCTTTCCCGGCAATAGATGGTTCATCAGTAGATTCATCAATCCAGATTGGAACACTCGGTGATCAGTTCATATCATTCAGCTGCACCGGTGATAAACTTAAAGCGGCATTCCAGTGCGTCACTCATTACAGTGATCCCGACATGGTTAAAAAAATGGTAGCAGCCGGTAAAATTCCGCCGGTACAGGGTGTCGATTCCATGATTACCGATCCGGTTGTAAAATCTATACTTGCTGCCGCAAACAATGCTTCAGCCGTTCAGCTCTGGTACGATCAGTATCTGCCACCGGCAGTTGCTCAGACACATCTGGATACCTGCCAGGAACTGTTCGGTCTCACAATGACCCCTCAGCAGGCAGCAGAAAAATTCCAGGCATCAATGGTACAGTATAATTCCCAGAAATAATGAAACAGTACTAAAAAGTCACCGGCAGTCTTAAACAACTGCCGGTAAAACCGTCTCAACGGAGTATTGGCACAGATGCCCAGCTCCGCTTAACTTTTAAAGGGGGTATTATGGGTTCAACGCAAACCGTTTCTTTATATAAAAGAAGGCAGAACTCAATAAACAGGGCTGCATTCACTTTTCTGCTGCCGGTCATTATATTATTGCTGGTCTTTATATTCTATCCGATCATAGATACGTTTATTATCAGCAGCTATAAATGGAACGGCATATCTGCAAGCCGGCAGCATATAGGATTTGCAAACTGGGGAACCCTCATACACGACGGACATTTCTGGATTGCTTTTAAAAATAATATTATCATCATGGTCTTGTCTATTCTGATACAAATTCCGATCGGAATAGCACTGGCTGTTTTCCTTGATTTCGGCGGGCACAAATTTACCGTCTACAAAATTCTCTGGTTCGTACCAATGCTGATGTCGTCCGTTGCAATCGGATTCCTTTTTACCTATGCACTGGCTACAAATAACGGCATTATCAGTACTATTTCAAACTGGCTTGGCGGAAAAAATATAGACCTTCTCGGAAATCCCGCGACCGCACTGTATGCTATCATCGGCGTACTGTGCTGGCAGTTTACTCCTTTTTATATGGTATACTTTATGGCTGCTTTTTCGGGAATTCCTGAAGAACTGTTCGAAGCAGCCGTCATCGACGGCGCAACACGAAATCAATACTTCTGGAAGGTTGCACTGCCGATGATAACGAATGCCGTAAAAACAGCTGCAATTCTTTCTATGGTGGGATCGCTGAAATATTTTGATCTCGTGTATGTTATGACCGGTGGTGGTCCGGGTACATCGACAGAACTGATGGCGACCTACATGTACAAACTTTCTTTTAAAACATTCAATATGGGGTATGGGTCTGCCGTTGCGGGAGGGATGTTCATACTCATAACGCTTGTAGCTCTCAGTACCATGCGGTTACTGAAAAACAGGCAGGAGGAATAGCATGGATAGTCTGTATAAAAATAAAGTGAAAAGCCATGCACTCTGGATGCTCGCGCTGCTGGCCGCCACTTTCTATCTTATAATTTCCGTTCTACCGTTTATATTTATGGTACTGAATTCCTTCAAGGGAAAATTCGAAATGCTGAGTAAAGGTATCTTCTCTTTGCCCGGCAAATTAGATTTTTCAAATTATGAAGCAGTACTTCACGGGGGCTTCTGGCATTATTTTATAAACAGTGTCATAGTACTGACTGTATCGCTTGTACTCCTGCTGTTTATCTCTGCCTGTGCATCATATCCGCTCGCCAGGTTCCGATTCAAACTTTCAAATCCAATCTACGCTATCATTGTTGCCTGCATGTCCATACCGATTCATATTACGCTCATACCGGTATTCAAGATGTCTCAGACCGCACATCTGTACGATACGATATGGGCATTGATTGGTCCGTATGTGGCATTCGGTGTTCCCATTTCAGTCTTTATTCTGACCAGTTTTATGACAACAATTCCGCGGGAAATTGAAGAATCTGCGGAAATAGACGGATGCAGCAAATATAAAATCTTTTTTTCAATGATTCTGCCGCTGTCAGTCCCGGGACTGTCCACGCTGGCGATCTATAACGGCGTAAACATGTGGAATGAATTCAGCTTTGCCTACACACTGACTCAGTCCGTAGCTAACAGAACGCTGCCGCTCGCCGTATGGGAATTTCAGGGGCAATACTCCATGAATATTCCCATGATTATGGCCGTATTGACGTTAACGCTGCTTCCACTGCTCCTGCTGTTTATCTTTTTCCAGGATAAACTGATAAAAGGCATGACCGCAGGAGCCGTAAAAGGATAGGTATATCAGACAAGTACGCCTGCACGGCCGGGATCAGCCTTTGACAGCACCGGCACATGTTGACCTTATTTTTCTACCGTCATACAATATATACAGTACAAAACAGAAGGAAGGCATAAAATGAATCAGATAACTGTATATACGTACCGGGATTTTGATGAAGCCCGCTATTTTGAACAGTTCGAAAAAGAAAACAATGTACATATCGTAAAATGCCACGGAGCTCCGGCCGGAGAAAACATTAAACTGGCCCGGGGAAGCACCTGCGTCAATATCATTACGACAAAGATAACGGAAGATATCATACGGCAGCTTGCAGATTCCGGGGTAAAATACATCGCAACGAGAACGATCGGTTACGATCATATCGATATGAAGGCTGCCGAAAAATATGGTATTGCCATAGCAAACGCTCCGTACGGCCCGGAAGGCGTCGCCGATTATACAGTTATGATGATGCTCATGGCTATCAGAAACATGAAGAGGATCATGCAGCGTACTGCAATCCAGGACTATACTTTGAACGGCCTCATCGGACGGGAACTGCACGATCTTACGGTCGGCGTTATCGGTACGGGCAGAATCGGTGCCCGGGTCATAAAGAATCTGAGCGGATTCGGCTGCAGGATTATCGCCTACGATCCCTATCCGAAAGACACCGTAAAAAAAGATGCCGAATATGTCGATAAAGAGACCGTGTTGAAGTCGGCAGATCTGCTAACCTTTCATACGCCGCTTACCGATGAAAATTTTCATATGATAAATAAAAATTCGCTTGCCAAAATGAAAGACGGAGTAATTCTGATAAATACGGCGAGAGGACCGCTTATCGATTCGGAAACACTGATCTCCGGAATTGAATCAGGCAAAATCGGAGCCGCTGCCATAGATGTTGTAGAAAATGAATTCGGCATGTATTATAACGATCTGAAATCCTCCGTTCTTAAAAACCGCGACATTGCAATACTGCGCGGATTCCCGAACGTTACAATCGGACATCATATGGCATTCTATACACAGAATGCCATCCGCACGATGGTAATGGATTCCATGACCGGCTGCCTGCAGTTTATGGAAACCGGCAGCAGCCGGTGGATTATCCATCAGAACTGACGCCGTATGGTATAATATTCTGAATAAAATTTTCTCTTTTACTCGCACTTTGAATATCCGCAGTTTCTGCAGGAATTACAGCCGCCTTCAAATGAGAGTTCCTGTCCGCAGACAGGACAGGGATTTTTTATACCGGAACACTCGGGACAAGCCACGGCGGTTTTTTCTTCAGAGACTTTTTCCCGTATCTCTTCACGCATTTTTGCGACAGGAATTCCTTTCAGCTCCTTCTGCATTTCTTCATACATATCGGTCAATGCGATACCGACGGCCTTCGGGCAGCTGCTTCCCGGAGAAGTATCCCGGCGCAGTGCCGTACGTACGATATAACTCGGACAATCGATAGTGCTCTCGAGCTGATCGACAATATCGTCGATACTGACACCGCCTCGCGCCGCAATACTTATCATCCGTGAAAGGCCGACCATAAAGGAATTACAGCCGCCTTTCGAGCCTTTTGTCAGGAAAGTTTCCATCAGTTTTCCGGTTTCAGGATTAAAGAAAGCTTCGCAATGGAGCGTTCCGCAGCCGGTATGCAGTGTACGTTTTTTACCGATAAGCTGATCGCTTATTCTGACGATTTCACCGCGCGACGGAGTTCCATCTTTTTCACTACCGGGCTCTTCATGTGTCAGAATGCCGGTCCGGCGGCAGCCGTCTCTGAAAATCGTTACACCTTTCAGCCCCGCTTTCCATGCTGAAATATACAGATTCTCGGTATCTTCTTTCGTGAAGGAATTCGGAACATTTACAGTAGAAGAAATTGAAGCATCGATATGTTTCTGCCACACTGCCTGCATCGCAATACGTTCGCGGTAATCAAGATTCCCCGCCGTTACGAAAAAATCGGGGAGTTCCTGTTCGACTTCAATATTATGAGCTTCCATATAGTCCTGTACTATTTTTGCAAAGACCTTGTAATAGACGGGTTCCCCGTGCAGCGATTCTGTTTTACGGGTATACGAAATGGAAAAGATAGGTTCAATACCGCCTGATATACCGAGCATCGTGGAAATAGAACCGGTCGGTGCGATGGTCAAAAGTTGGGAATTACGTAATCCGCCGCATTTCTTCACGATATTTACGGTTTCTTCGTCGGCATTCTCAATAAAGAACGGTGTAGAAATTATTTCTTCAAGCCGGCACTTCGGGAACGGCTCTTTTTCCGCAGCAAGTTCAGCCGACCGGACAAGCGCACTATTTATCATGGTTCTGCCGACCTTATCGCTGAGTTCAACGGCTTCCGGACTTCCATATCGTATTCCAAGTTTAATCAGCATATCAGCAATTCCCAAAACGCCGAGACCGATCTGACGCCAGTTCTTTACACTTTCCCGCTGCTCGGGAAGCGGATGCAGCGGCAGGCCTTCGTCAAGAACATCGTTCAATGCTGTTACCGACGTCTTTACGTCGCCAGAAAACGTTTCATAATCGAAAGACCCGTTTTTTACATACGCAGAAAGATTTATTGTTCCCAGCAGGCAGGAACCGCCGGCCGGCAGCGGTTCCTCGGCGCAGGGATTTGTTCCGGCAAATTCAAAATCTTTTGTATTGGCAAGCAAATTCCATGAACTGATTCTGTCCCAGAACAGCATCCCCGGTTCCGCGTAATCCCAGTTCATTTCTGCAAGATGAGCGAACATAGCATACGCATCTATTTCTTTTTGTATGACCTCACCGGTATCCTGCACGGTGAATTTCAGCAGGTAGTTCTTATGGTTTTCAACCGCATGCATAAATTCGTCAGTTATGCGGACTGAAATATTTGCTTTCGTAACTTTTGTAAGGTCAGATTTTATGTCGATAAAATCGGCCAGATCGGGATGACTGCAGGGAATCGTTATCATAAGTGCTCCCCGTCTGCCGTTCTGTCCGATAATCTCTGTTACCATGGAAAAAAGCTGCATAAATGAAGTACTGCCGCTCGTCGTTTTGGCGGCGTTATTTACCTTTGCACCGCGAGGACGGAGTTTACCGATATCAACTCCGCAGCCGCCGCCATAACTGTATGTCCGGGCAAGAGCTTTAGCTGTTTCAAAAATGCTTTCAAGACTATCGTCCGGAGCCGATACGACATAACAGTTCGAATATGTAACCTTTTTGCCATATTTATGCAGACCGCGGTTTGCAAGGATACGCCCTGCAAAAATAAATTTCTTTTGATAGATAAGATCTGCTACCGCCGCATCTCCGCCGGAAACCCGTTCTACAAACTGATCAAAACTTTCTCCGTTAAAACGGTATTTGTTCTCCCAGATATCCATTCCAAGCGTGTTGTCGGCTCCCAGATAATCCTTAAGTTCCACTTTCTGTATCCCCTTTTTTATTTTCATTTATTTCACTTATTTTACCGACTATATAATCCCATCCATGCGGTGCATGGGGAATCGTACACATTGAACAGTCCTTTACGTTTCCTGCCATTGTATAATTTCCACCACAGTCTGCATAATACAGCGGACAAAAACAAAACATACAGTTTATTTCTTTTAAATCATGGCACGGATAATACTTGCACTCTTTGTTTTCGAACCACCTGTAACTGTTTTTCATTTTACACACCACCCTATTTATAGCGTCAATGTTATCTTATTTTTATGCATAACACTACATATAGTGTAAGGCATTGTAACTAATGTGCAGCGGGATGTCAAGTCTGCAAATAAAAACGGGACTGCTCCGCCAGGGCAGTCCCGTCAGTATAGAAAAAGCTCTTATTATTTCTGTAAAATGAATTCGACGCGGCGGTTTTTCCAGTTGTTGTCTTTATCCTTCCAGTCAGCGACCGGCTGAGTTCCGCCCATACCTTTGGTCGTCAAACGGCCGAAACTGACGCCGTGATTTACGAGACAATCCCGGACATAATCGGCACGGTTCTGCGACAGCGGTATCAGTGCGGGACCCCACAGCCGCTGATTCTCAACGGTTTCCTCTTCTTCATTATCCGTCGTCCGGTTCGCATGTCCGACAATAGTGACCTTAT